>CAJACJ010000305.1 GCA_903938205.1 uncultured bacterium | reverse complement strand
TCACCAAGCGATATCGCGCGCTTGGTGGACACGTTGGTCACCACGCTGCAACTGCCACAATTTGCGCTGGGCAATCTCAAGCATGCCGGCTTTAAAGAATTCACCGAAGGTCCGTCGCAAGACACGCCCATTCTGCTGCGTCAAGACGCGTACAAGGCGCTCACTGAGCCCGTGCAATTTCACAACTCCAACGGCAGCGTGGTTCACTCAACGCACACCGCGCGCTTTGGCGAAATTGAGGAGCGCGGCTACGCCACCACGCCTGTGGGTCGCGAGTTGTATGACCGTTGCTTGGATCAGGCCGATGCGGCGCGCGATGCGGATCCGTCGCTTGCCAAGCGCGACTTCCCCGCGTTTGAAGCGCTGTACGCAAAGCCATTCGAGCCATTTCCAAAAACCCTTCCCGCGCTGTTGCAGCAGGGGTTGGTCTATGGCCACTACAGCGCAACGGCCAAGGGCATTGCCGCGCGCGGATCCATTCACACCCGCGACATTCATCAACTAGTGCGGCTTGGTTTTGTGCAAGTGAAAGGGTTGCGTTACGAGGATTTTCTTCCCGTCAGCGCGGCGGGAATTTTCGCCAGCAACTTGAATCAAATGGGCGCCAAGTCCACCGCGGCTGTGAAGCCGGTGTACACGCGCGCAATGTTTGAGAAAATTCTTGGCAAGCCAGTCATAGATTCCGACGCGCAGTATCGCGCGGAGCATGAAGCGTCCATTGCAGAAACATTCGCGCAGTTGGATTTACTGGAGCAGGTGACGGCGTAAAGTTACGCCTTCCTATTCACACTCAGCGCAACGGCCTCGGCAATTTTAATTCCGTCAATGGCCGCGCTTAAAATTCCGCCGGCGTAACCCGCGCCTTCGCCCGCTGGGAAAAGTCCGCGCGTGTTCACGCTTTGCAAATCGTCGTCATTGCGCTCAATGCGAATGGGCGATGACGTGCGCGATTCCACCGCGGTCAACACAGCGTCGGGCAAATCAAATCCTTTCAGTTGCTTTGCAAACATAGGCAATGCCTCGCGTATTGCCGCAATGGCGTAGTCCGGCAACGCCGTCGACAAGTCGCACATGTGCACGCCCGGCGTGTACGACGGCAACACCGCTCCCAATTTTGTCGATGGCCGCCGCGCCAAAAAATCTCCCACCAATTGTCCCGGCGCCAAGTAGCCGCCGCCGCCCAACTCAAACGCGCGCGACTCCCAGAAGCGCTGAAACTCAATTCCAGCAAGTGGCCCGCCCGGATAATCCTGCTCTGGCGAAATGCCCACAACAATTCCCGCGTTGGCGTTGCGCTCGTTGCGCGAATATTGGCTCATTCCGTTGGTCACCACGCGGCCGGCCTCGCTTGTTGCGGCAACCACCGTTCCGCCAGGGCACATGCAAAAGCTGTACACCGAGCGCCCATTCTTGGCGTGATGCACCAACTTGTAATCTGCCGCGCCAAGCAGGGGACTATCTGCGTTTTTTCCGTAGCGATTTTTATTGATCAGCGACTGCGGATGCTCTATGCGAAAACCAATAGAAAACGGTTTAGCCTGTATGAACACGCCGCGCGCGTGAAGCATGGCAAACGTATCGCGCGCGCTGTGGCCAACCGCAAGCACAATGTGGTCGCTGGCAATTCGCTCGCCGCCAGCAAGAACAACCGCGCGCACGCGGCCAATTTTGTTTGCGCCATTTGCTTCGCTTGTAGAAAAATTCGCGCCACCCGCAGAAATATTCTCAAAGCCCGCGCCACTCGCATCACGCTCAATTTCAATTTCATCCACGCGGCAACCAAATCGAATCTCGCCGCCCAGCTCAATAATCTTGGCGCGCATTTTTTCCACCATGCCCACCAGTCGGAATGTTCCAATGTGCGGCTTGCTCACATATAAAATTTCCTCGGGCGCGCCCGCGTCCACAAATTCGTGCAGCACTTTGCGGCCGTAATGCTTTGGATCTTTAATCTGGCTGTACAACTTGCCGTCGGAAAACGTGCCCGCGCCGCCCTCGCCAAATTGCGTGTTTGATTCCGTGTCCAGCACGCCTTGGCGCCACATGCGAAACGTGTCCACGGTGCGTTCGCGCACGGCCTTGCCACGCTCCAACACCAACGGTTTAAAACCTGATTGCGCCAAAATCAGCGCCGCAAAAAGTCCGGCGGGTCCCATGCCAATCACAATTGGGCGTGGCTGGTTCGCCCGCGCTGTCGCGCCAGCTGAAGCACGCGCCACAAATTTATATCCCATGTCCGGCGCAACACTCACGCGCCTGTCCGTGTTCAGGCGCGCCAATACTTTCGCCTCATCGCGCACTTGCACATCAATTGTGTACACAAATAAAATCGCCTGCGGCTTACGCGCGTCCACGCCTCTGCGAAAAACTTCAAAGCTCTCCAAGTCGTCCGCCGGCATTTTTAAGCGGCTCAAAATAGCTGGCCGCAGCGCGCTTTGCGGGTGAGTAAGCGGCAGGCAAATTTCCGTAAGACGCAGCATGTCCGCTTAAATGTAGCGTGCGGCATGCGGGCAGACATTTGTATCCAAGTTTGATATCGATGCCTAGTTTGGCGCGGCAGATTGTTTAGACGCGCTT
>CAJACJ010000304.1 GCA_903938205.1 uncultured bacterium | reverse complement strand
GTGATCGTGTTCCATAAAATTGCAAAAAAAGTCTCAAACACAACGACAACCCACACCACTTGCCATGTTGTCGTTAAGGCAATGATTAATGAGCCAAATGCTGCGCGGCGCTGGAAGTTTGGCGATCATGTCCTCAATGCTGGTCGCGGCAATGGCGCCTTGAGCGGCCAATGCTTTCACGGAATCCGCGGACACATCAAAGGCCACAATTTCATGTCCGGCTTTCATTAAACGCACGGACATGTTGGCACCCATACGACCCAAACCGATCATTCCCATTCGCATTGCATGACTCCTTAAAGTTGGTGTTCCGAAAATGATGAATTGAAATATAGGCGGCTTCTGATGAACGACAATGACGATTTCAATTCACGTTTGGCAAGACTAACAATCACGGCACTTTTGTGCGATCGCTGGTGAAATCGCTTTCACGATCCACTGTGCCACATCGGATTTAGCGGCGAACCCGGTTGATTCACCACGAGTCATGACACGTTCATCGCCCCACACAATTTGCGCGTCCGACTGCTCGCAGTCAAGGGTTTCCAATGAATTGGCGACAATGCAATCCGCTTTCTTGGCAAGTAATTTACGGCGCGCGCTTGCAAGCACTTCATCCTTGGGTTCCAAGGCAAACCCAACCACAAATTGATTATTTCTGGATTGCAGATTTCCTAGAATTTCAACCACAGGTTCCAACTGAAGAGTTGGCGGCGTCGCATCACGGCGAATTTTCCCAGCAATCTGACCGCCCGCAATTCGCCAATCCGCCACAGCCGCCGCCATCACCAACACATCAAAGTTGGGCCAATCCTCGGTCAATAACTTGCGTAAGTCCGCAGCGCATTGGAACCGCGCAACATGAAAACACGAATCGAGTTGGAGCAAATTGCATGGCCCGGCAAGAATCCGCACATGAGCGCCAGTTTCTTGTGCGGCTTTCGCAATTTCAAATCCCATGCGTCCGCTGGAACGATTTCCAATAAATCGAACCTGATCAATGGGCTCGTGGGTGGGTCCCAAGGTCACCAACCATCGCAGTGGACCTTTGGATTTGCTTGTATTGCTGGTGCTCATGGGTTGCCACTTGGGTGCGCGCTCTGCATACTACGACCCCTCTGTTGGATTGTCACAATTGCAAATCGTTTGATTGAAGGAGATTCACGTGGCTCGAAAGATTCGATTGAAACTTGGTGAGATTTTAATGCAATGGAACATGGCCAATGCGGACCAAGTCGCCAAAGCGTTGGAACTTGCCAAAGGCAGTGGCAAGCGAATCGGTGAGGCTTTCATTGAAACGCAAATTTGCACCGAGGAAGATGTGGCCAAGGCGTTGGCGCATCAATTTGGAATGGAGTTTCTGGATCTCTCCACCGCGCAGGACAGCAACAAGATTAATGTCACGCTGATTCCTGATGAACTTATGCGCAAGCATTTGGTGCTGCCAATTTCTAAAGCCAATGGTCGCCTGAAACTTTTGGTGCATGACCCAATGGATTTGGAATTGTTTGATGTGCTTCGATTCCGTCTGGGCGTTGAGTTGGACACCGCCGTGGCCAGCAAACGCCAAATGCAGAACTTTCTTGACATTGGCAAAAAGTCCGCTGCGCCAATCAAAAAAGAAAATGTTGGTGGCGACATTGACATTGAAAAACTAGTCAACAAGGCGAATAATTCCGTCGACAGTTCGGTGGACAAGTCCATGGATCGCGGCAAGTCAATGGACAAATCCATTGATAAAGACGGGCCAATTGATTCAAGTTTGGTTCAATTGGTCAACGGCATCATTCTCAAAGGCGTCATGGCCAGAGCCAGCGATATTCATTTTGAGCCCCGCAAAAACAGCGTGCTTGTGCGCTTTCGTGTTGACGGCGAGTGCGAGGAAATTTCGCAGCTGCCCAAGACCAATCAAGCGGGCGTGCTGGCGCGGTTGAAGTTGATGGCTGGCGTGAACATGTCGGAGCGACGCATTCCACAGGACGGTCGCATTAAAATGGCTGTTCCAAAGTTGGATGCCGCCGGCCAGCCGGTGATGGAACTGAATGAAAAAACAAAATTGATGGCGCCAGTTGTGGACCAAGTCGACTTTCGTGTCAGCACGTGCCCAGCGACCAACGGCGAAAGCGTTGTGCTTCGTATTTTGCGTCCAGACAGCGTGCGCATTGGTTTGCTGAACCTTGGTCTTGAACAGGACATGTTGGACACGTTCAACAAAGTCATTCGTAAACCCAACGGTATTTTCTTGGTCACGGGTCCGACTGGTAGCGGTAAAACCACAACGCTGTATTCCGCGCTTGCGGTTCTGAATCGTCCCGACAAAAAAATCATCACCGCCGAGGATCCAGTTGAGTACAACTTCAAGGGCATCAATCAGGTGCAAGTGCGCGAACAAATTGGTCTCACATTTCCGTCCATTCTGAAATCCATGTTGCGCCAAGCGCCCAACATTATTCTGGTCGGTGAAATTCGTGATCGCGAAGTTGCGGACATCGCCATTCAAGCCGCGCTCACTGGACACTTGGTGTTCAGCACGCTGCACACCAACGATGCGCCAAGCGCCATCACGCGTTTGGTGGACATGGGCGTGAAGCCATTCTTGGTCGCCAGCAGTATTCAGGCCATCATGGGTCAACGTCTTGCGCGCATCTTGTGCGACAAATGTAAGAAACTCGATCCAGATCCAGATCCAAAGATTTTGCGCTTGGTGGATATTGCCGACTCTGAAAAAGACAAGGTCATGATGCCCGTGGGTTGTGAGGAATGTGGTGGTGCTGGCTATCGCGGCCGTCGCGGCATCTATGAAATGATGGTGATGAACTCAGAAATTCGCAATCTCGCCTTTGAGCGCGCAGGTATTTCCAAACTTCGCGCCGCGGCAATCCGCTCCGGCATGCGCACGTTGTTGGGCGACGGCAAACTTAAGATTTTGCGCGGTCGCACAACTCCAATTGAAATTTCCAAGTTCGCGCAAGCCTCAACCTTCGATCCTTCCACGGTCGGCACCTAACGCCCGCTGTATCTGTGATCCCTTCCAACGGAGAAAACAACAATGTCTAGCGGTGAATCAAGTCCTTCAAAACCATCGAGTGGCAGCACGGTTCAAATCGACCGCCTTCTTGATGTCATGGTGAAACAAGACGCGTCAGATCTTCACATCACGGTAGGGCGCCCACCAACCGTTCGTCTGAACGGACGTTTGCGCAATTTGCAAACAAAAATTCTCGACCCCGACGACACCATGGCGTTGATGAAATCCATCACGCCTGAAAAAAATCAGGCCGAGTTTCAAGAGGTGGGTGGAACCGACTTTGGATTTAGTTTCAGTGAAGCGGCGCGCTTCCGCGTCAGCGTATTTCGCCAAAAAACATTCGTGGCCATGGTGCTTCGACTTATTCCAAATCGACTTCTCACTTTTGAGCAAATCGGTTTGCCGGAAATTTCCCGCG
>CAJACJ010000303.1 GCA_903938205.1 uncultured bacterium | reverse complement strand
TCACTGGGCGCGCGAGTCTGGCTTTGAGGGCCGCGTTGTTTTGCTTGAGGAGTACGATATGCATGTCGGCCGCATGTTGGTGAGCGGTTGCGATGTGTGGCTGAACAATCCAATGCGCCCATATGAGGCCAGTGGAACCAGTGGCATGAAGCCACCAATGCATGGCGGAATTAATTTAAGCATTCTTGATGGTTGGTGGCCTGAGAGTTACGACGGCACAAATGGTTGGGCCATTGGCGATGGGCGTGAAGGCACCGACCGCGAGGCGCAGGACCAGATTGATTCAGAAAGTTTGTACGAGCTTCTAGAAAAAGAAGTGGTTCCAGATTTCTTTGATTGCGATGCGAGCGGTGTTCCGCAACGATGGATGAAGCGCAGCATTCGCAGCGCGGCGACCGTGCCAAGCCGTTTTAATACTCATCGCATGGTGGCTGAATATTTGGAGAAGGCATATATTCCCGCTTTAGAAAGTTTGAAACTGAAATAATTTCGTTTGTTGATGTGGGACACATCAATGCGCTCATTGGAATGGTGCCCCTTATACAAACGCATTTATCTAGTTTTTTATGATGATTTCATTGAGGAATGATTGAGTCAAAAAACAGAAACCCCGCCTTTGAGAGCGGGGTTTCTTTCAATTCACTCCAAACCCGTATTGCGTACATGTGTGGCTCAAAAACACACTAAAAAGAGCTATGAACGACGTCGCTTGCCAACAAGACCAGCCAAAATGCGATCGCGCCTGGGGATGATTTAAGAGCAAGTCCAGCCAAATTCAAGCAGTAAATAACTGATATCTGAAGTAGAGATCACACCATCGCCATCTAGATCACCAGCTCCAGGTCCCCCGAAGTCAAGAAGTTGAATGGACAGATCGCCCGCGTCCACGACGCAATTTGCATCTAGATCTGCCGGATTGCCTTGCGCGGCGCCGTCTTGGCTATAGACCACAAATGAATAGGCGCCAATGTTCAAGGTGGCGCTTTGTGAAAGACCGTCATAGGAACCGCCGTTGGCGTCCACATCAAGACACAGTGTGTTGGAATAATCACTTGAGTATCCATTCCAATCGCTGTTCATACGGCAACGCCACATTCCAGAGCGGGGCATGCCCACGCGATAATTGCTCAGCGGCCATGCGCTGAAGTTGGCGACCACAACCACATCATCGCCGCCGCCGCCATTTTCCCAGCGATGCCAACCAATGACTTTATTCCAGTCGTTGACATGAGAAACATTTGTGTTGGCGCCAGTCAAGCCTTTGGTTTCACCGTTCAAGTTTCGACGAAGCGAAATCATGTCACGGTATAAATTCAAAATGCCGGAATAGGTTGTGGCCTTGGTCCAATCAAGTGGATCGTTGGCGTCAAAGAATCCGTCCTCTAGAAATTCTTGGCCCATGAACATCATTGGAATACCGGGGCTGAACATGGCTACGGCGGCGCCAAGCGTGCTGCGCTTGCGGGCGTACCAATTGCCCGGAGCGGCGGGGCTGATGGTGGCGGGCACACGACTTTTGCCGTTGGCCACTTCATCATGGCTTTCGGTGTAAATCACGCGCTGCGTGTGCGAGCCGTTGTAATTTTGAAGAATGACTTCTTTCACGCCGACCATGCTGCGTGAAGAGTCGCTGCTGGTTTCAATGGCGCTACGAATATTGTGCACAAACCAATCCCATTGGCTGTCGAAACCGCAACCACCAGCGCCCGTGGTCTTGGTCACCCAGTCGTTGTCGTCAAAGTCCTCGGCGATAGAAATTTTTCCTGGAAATTGCGCGTCAATTTGATCATTACACCATTGCAACAAACTCCAAGCTTCTGGAATATCCACGCCATTTTGGTCGGTGCGGCGCATGTATTTGGTGCCGTCCCAGCGCAGACCATCCATGCGGAATTCATCCAGCCACATCATGGCATTGTCGCGAATGTATTGGCGCACTTCGGCGCGCGAATAATCCATACGCGTATCGCCCCAAGGTGTTTTGGCGCGCGTGGTGTCGTTGTAAAAATAAATTCCGCCTAAATTATTTTGGCTCCAACCGTCAAATTTCCACATGTCCAAGTCATTTGGACCAAGATGGTTGAAGACCACATCGTTCAATACCGCGATTCCGCGCGTGTGGCATTCATCAACAAAACGCTTCAGGTCATTGGGAGTTCCGTAGGCGCTTTCAACGGAGAATGGATAACTGGGGTTGTAGCCCCAAGAAATATCGCCGGGAAATTCCGCCATAGGCAGCAAGTCAACGCAATTCACGCCAAGCGATTTCAGGTGATCCAACTTGGCGATGGCATCGGTGTATGTTCCAGGCGCGGAGCCATCTGGAACCCAAAATGTTCCAATGTGCATTTCATAGACGACAAGTTCATTCCAGTTTGCGATTTGAAAATTGTTGTTGGTCCACGCGTATGAATTTGGGTCGTACACCACGCTGTATCCAACGCTGTTGGTCAGGTCGCGCGCGCGCGGATCATTTTTTTGCGTATAGGCGTTGTTGTACTTTATGGCGAATTTATATTGCACACCGACATTGACATTCGCAACATCGCCAGACCAAAAACCATTGCCTTCACTGGCTAGCTGATGCGAAGTGTTGTTGTAAAAGTTCCAACTGCCAGCCACGCTGACGGCTTGCGCATTTGGCGCCCACACTCGAAAGGTGACGCCCTTGGTGGGCAGACCAATGTTGTAGGGAATGGCGCCAACTCCCGGACGAGTAGAAGCCACAAGTTGTATTGCGCTGGCGGTAGAAACACAAAAACTTGCCACCGCTGTGGCGATCAAGGCTGAAGCGATGAATGTCTTGCCGAATTTCATCTCGCGGGAGAACTTTCTTTGTCGAAGGCGTGTGTTGAATAATTTACTTGGTAAATGAAAGTATGCATGGAATTGTTGCCATTTTCATGCACAAATACGTTGTAATCAATTGGACCCGCGAAATCTTAAATTATTGGGACGTTATTTAATTTTGCCAGGGAGCAACATTTTCTTAATGTTGAACAAGTCAACATAAGTGTCGCCGTCCGGGTCGGTGTAGCCAGAGCCAGAAGTCCAAGATTTTTGAAGCTCGCCATCTTTCAAGTCTGGACTTTCAATTGTGTATGTGTCCACGCTGCCATCCACTCGGGCCATATTGATGAACCCTGGATTCCAAACCGAAGGGGCGTCATACCACTTGCCGTTGGTATAGGCGCCACTTGTTCCGTTCATGGCAACTTCCGGATTGCCCAAATAGCCATTGGCGTTCCAGCCCAAGGCTCCCTTGGTTTGATCCCATTCTGGCAGAGCTAAAAGAGTTTCCGCCGGCTTTTGAATGCGCGAAATAGTTCGGGTGTCAAAGGTGTAGGTTGACGCTGAAATATTTCCAGGCATTTTGTAAAAGTCGTCGCAGTACATCACTCCAACAAATGAATTCAGCGAGTAGCTCCGCACGCGAGCCGTGGGATCTTGCGGACTTTTGTAAGCGTTTTCGCCACCGATGTAGTCATACAAACTTCCTTTTTGCAGGGCGATATTTGTTTCATATTGAGGACCAAAGCCGTCGGCTTTGATGGACCCAGGCACGCTTGTTTCAGTGCGCACCCAACCAATGTAGGTGTTGGCCGCGTCTTCGCGGGTTGTGGCAGTGGAGTCATTTGGGTCGGTCTTCAAACTAGTCCAGCCCGCCGGCGTGTCAGTGCGCGGGCTTGGCAAGCGACCCTTGTTGGAGGAACTATAAGTATTGGCGGCAAGTCCAATGGTGCGCAGATTGCCGCGGCAGACAGTGGCGCGACCCGCTTGATTGGCGCGGCCAACACCAACCATGATCAGTGAAATTAAAATGGCGACAATGGTAATGACAACTAAAAGTTCGATAAGCGTGAAGCCGCGAGCGCTGCGGTGAGTGGCTTTTGGAATTTGAAACTTGCCGTTCACGAAACAAAATTGCGGCTGACGCCAAGATTGAGTAGCGCTCAATAATTCTGAACTCAATCTAAATAATGTGCTTGGGGTCATAAAATAACCAGGACTTTCTTGTGAATCAAATTTGGTCAGCGGTGCTTAGTGCCCGAACAAATTCTGAGTGGCAAACATTCCTTTGGCTTCAAAATAAGCCAGCGCTTCTGGAACACTTCGGAACACCTTGGTGGCGGTTTCAGAAATAAATGGACTTGGTGATTTTTTAGGTTTCCAGACCACATAGACCTCTTTGGCGTGCTCAAAGGCGTGTTGCAATTCGCGTTCAACACCGCTGGAAAGCCCGGGAATTCCGCCTGGAAGTTCAGGTACCAAACTCACAATCATGTCGCTTTGGTCGATGAGGCGGAAGTCGCGCATGTAAATTTGTCCGTCCACATCGCCAGCAATATCAAGCACGTCGCGCACGGCAAGGCGAAGTTCCGGCGAACCTTTACGGGCGCCAAATGTGTGTGCCGCAACAGTGATGAAATCTTTTCCATCGCGCGCAGCAGCAAGCGCGTTTTCAAGAAGCAACTTCTCATCCACGTCGCCTGGATCGAAAGAGATGAAGTGCTTGGCCAACTCGGCGCGGAAGTGATCGATTTCCGCAAGCACATCTGGCATGTCAACAACATGGCTCATGGGGAAACTTGGATACACCTTGCGCATGTCCGGTCGATTGATCATGCGATACGCGGTCTCGGTGGTGTCCACTTGGCGACCGCGGCTCAAAATATAGAAACCGCCCGGGCAACCAAGCGCTTGCGCCATAAGTTCGCTGGCCAGAATTTCTTCCTCGCGCCACACCATGCAATCTTTCAGAG
>CAJACJ010000302.1 GCA_903938205.1 uncultured bacterium | reverse complement strand
TTGCCGCACACGCCGCCCGCAAAATCACCCAAGCAGCGCATGGCATGGGCGGAGGCCCTGGGTGAAATTCGATTGCAGCCTTTGGTCACGCTGTTTTTGGTGGCCATTCCGGTGAGCATGATTCATCAGTTTTACTTTGTCTTTACAAGCGATTTTCTTGGCGCCATTCAACGCAAGGCCGCCAATGTGTCTGTGAATAATTTTGCCGATTGGACCAACCAGATTTTTGGAGTGGGCGGCGGCGGCTTGATGACCATTGGGCAAATGACGGAAATCGTTGTGTTAGGAGCCATTCCGTTGCTGACCAAAAAGTTCAGTTACAAATCACTGCTCATGATTGGTCTGTGCGCCTACGCGTTGCGCATGGCCATCTTTGCCAACATGCCGACATTGTTGCCAGTGATGTTTGGCGTGGCGCTGCATGGTTTGTGCTTTGGCTGCTTCATTTTTGTTGCCTTTATGATGGTGGACAAATTCACAACCAAAGATGTGCGCGCCACGGCGCAAAATTTATTCAACCTTATTTTTGTGGGCGTTGGAATTATTGTGGGCAGCATGTTCGCCACCAAAGTCGCTGGCATGGCCACCGAAAATGCCGTGATGAATTACAAGCAGTTGTTCACGGTCCCCATGTGGATGGCAATTGGTTCATTGATCGCCATTGTCATTTTCATGCCAAGTCAAAAAGCGCTTGGCGCAAAAAATTAATCAACCGGCTTTGGCGATGGGCGTGGGCACTTGTGAATCTGGATGGATGGCCAGCAGCTGAACGCCGCCTGGCAAAATAAATTCCACCACATTGTCGCCATCCTTCACGGGGACATCGTCCATGGTGAAAATAGCGGCGCGCGGATTGGCTGCCTCATGGTTGGCCAGCGCAACTTCCAATGTTTTCTGCGTGCTTTCATCCAGTTTGCCCATGGCCTCGCGGCCGCGGCACTTTGGAAAACCGCTGCAACCCAGCCACGGACCGCGCTTGCCAAGACGCAAATTCAGTTTGCGGGTTTTGCATTTTGGGCAATCCAAATCCGTGAGTAGCGGGGGCACTGAAGGCAATTTAATTTTGCCCTTCAAGTCCACATTGATGATGAACTGTTTTTTCTCCACGGGCTCCGCCAACGCCACCACGCCGCTGGCCACTTCTTGCGCGAGCTGCTTCTTGGTTTTCTTTTTCTTCTTGGCCTTGGGCGGCTTGGGCGGCAAGTCGCTGGTGATGAAGCGACCAAAGCGGCCAGTGCGCATGACCATGGGTTGATTATTTTCAGGGCTGCAAATGTTCACGCGCTCTGGAAGCAACGGGCGACCTTCGCGGTCAACCGGCGCCGCGTAGACGCAGTCTGGGTATGAAACGCACGAAAGAAATTGTCCGTTCTTACCAAAGCGATATCCAGTTTGACTGCCGCACTTGGGGCAGACATATGGCGCGGGATCCATCTTGGCTTTCACGTGCGGCGCGTCGCCAGCTTTGACTAAATCCAGATTCAATTTTTTCCAGAAGTCGCGCAACATTTCATGCCATTCCAATTTGCGCTGGGCCACATCGTCCAACTCTTTTTCCATTTCGCGCGTGTAGCCAACTTCAATAATGTCGTTGAACCACGCGATCAGAAAATCGGTGACTTTCTCGCCCAAAGAGGTGCTTTCCAGGCTGGTTCCGCGGCGTTCCACATAGTTGCGGTCCACAATGGTGCGCACAATGCTGGCATAGGTGCTGGGCCGGCCAATGCCTTCCTCTTCCATAAATTTAATCAGGCTGCTTTCCGTATAGCGCGAAGGCGGCGAACTAAATGATTGTTTAGCGTCGATTGAAAATGGAGCGAGCGTGTCGCCATCTTTCAATTTTGGAAGTTGCGCGTCGTCGGCGCTGCGCGGATTGACGCGCAAGAAACCGTCGAACACCAATACGCGGCCGCTGGCTCGCAACACAGCGCCCGTGTCTTGATCGGATCGCTGAAAGAGAATGGTGGTGCGTTCAAATTCGGCGTCGGCAGTTTGACACGCCATGAAGCAGCGCCAAATCAAACCGTACACCTTGGCTTGGTCCTCTGGCAAATCGCGCATGGCCGCCGATGGATCGCGTGAAGGATCGGTTGGACGAATTGCTTCGTGCGCTTCTTGCGCGCCCTCGGTTTTATTTTCGTAGTAGCGCGCCTTGTCTGGAACATATTGCGCGCCGAAATTCGTGCGCAAGTAACTGCGCGCCGCCTCGATGGATTCAGGCGCAAGATTCAGACTGTCGGTGCGCATGTAGGTAATCCAACCAGCTTCGTACAACTGTTGCGCTAAGCGCATGGTGCGATCGGCGGTCAAGCCAAGCGAGCCACCGGCGCGCTGAAGCGTGCTGGTTTTAAACGGCGGATAGGGCCGCGACATTTCGCGCTTGCCCTCAACGTTGGTCACTTTGTAACGCGCCTTTGGATCAAGCGTGCCGGTGACTTTCACATTGAAAGCAGCCGGACCTTTGCCCGCAGGATTCGCCGTTCGATCGGCGGAAACATGCTGCAAACCAACTGCGGTTGCCGCGTCCACCGCGCCTTTGGACAAATCGCGCGGCGCATCTTTGGTGCACGACAAGTCAAATTTCTTTCCCTTTATTTCAATGAGATCGGTTTCAAATCCACCATTGGAATCCAGCCATGCGGCCTGATCTTTTTGAGTCGCGCCTTTGCCGCGCTCGTCCAATTTGGACATGAATGCGTTCCATGATTCACTCATGCCCGAGGCCTTGGCGAGCGCGTCAGTCAAGCGCACGCACACGCTCCACTTCTCATCTGGAACATGCGCGCGGATTTCGCGGTCGCGTTCCACAACAATTCGAGTGGCCACGCTTTGAACGCGGCCCGCGCTTAAACCACCCGCGACTTTTTTCCACAGCACTTGGCTGACGGGGTAGCCCACAATGCGATCAAGAATTCTGCGCGCTTGTTGCGCATTCACGCGGTCCATATCAATCGGACGCGGATTGGCGAAACCTTCCAGCACCGCTTGCTTGGTGATGGCGTTGAAGACCACGCGCTTTGCGGTTGTGGGATCAACATTCACAAGCTCGGCAAGATGCCATGCGATGGCTTCGCCTTCGCGGTCAAGATCGGTTGCGAACCAAATGTCGCTTGCGGCCGCGGCCAACTTTCTAATTTGCGCGACCAGCGGTTTCTTTTCAGGAGCGACCACATAGGTTGGTTCGAAGGTTAAATTTTCAATATCCACGCCGGGCACTTGCTGCTTTACGCCCTTTTCATTCTTGGGCGGAAGGTCGCGAATGTGGCCCACACTGGCAATAACCACATAGCCGCTGCCCAGATATTGCTGCAGTTTCTTGGCCTTGGTTGGACTTTCAACAATCACCAAGTGCGAGCCGCCAATGGTGGCCACGGGGCTTTTTGCGGCCCTAGATGCAGGCTTTTTGCCTGTTTTTGCCTTTGATGCGGAAGGTTTTGCCTTGGACTTTGCCATATATAAGGATGCGATGAATAACCGAAGTTGGAGCCTCGTCAAGTGACCAAGCGTGAAATGCTTGTCCGAGAACCACGCTCACGGGGGGTCAAATCGCCCCGCAAAGCACCGTGAGAGCCTCTTGTGAGATTTTTTCAAATATTTTATTTTCCGCCTCCAAAGTCACGCAACGAGGCGAAGTTTGGAATCGACGCAACCAAGTGCGTTGCTGTTTGGCGTAACGGCGAGTGCGAATTTTTATTTTTTCAACCGCCTCTTTGAGCGAGCAGCGGCTTTCAAGCGCGTCAAGCAATTCGCGGTAGCCCACGGCCTCCATGGCTTGCGCCACCAGCGGCGCGGCGCGCGTGAGTTGATTCACTTCATTCAGCCAGCCTGCATCCACAAAATGTTGCACGCGCGCGTTGATGCGCTGATTGAGCGTTTCACTTTTCCATTGCAGCGAGAGCAATTGAAATCCATCGGGTATGAGCGGGCTCTCGCTGTTCCATTGATTGCGCGAGGCGCTTGCGGGCTGGCCCGTTGAGTGCGCAATCTCAAGCGCGCGAATGCTGCGCCTGCGATCATTGATGTGCAAGCGCTCGGCGGTTTCTGGATCCACTTGGATGAGTTTTTCCCGCAACGCGTTGGCGTCAAGCGCATCAAGCGACTTGCGAAAATCAGCGTCTGGACGAGCGCTTTCGACCATTCCTTCAAAGAGAAGCCGCAGATACAAATTGGTTCCGCCAACCACAATCGCGTTTCGCTGGCGCGCGTGAATGTCGGCGATGGCGCGCGTGGCTTCGCGCAACCAATCCGCCGCGCTGAACGCATCGTGGTGCGGATCGGCCAAATCAATTCCGTGGTGCGCCACCAACGCGCGCTCGTCGGCGGTGGGCTTGGCGGTTCCAATGTCCATGCCGCGCCAGACTTGCATGCTGTCGGCCACCACAATTTCACCGCCACCAGGAATGTTTTGCGCAAGCCACAACGCAAGCGCGCTTTTGCCCGAGGCGGTTTCACCGGCGATCACAATTGTTTTGCGCTGCGTGTGTGTGGGAATTGTGGTGTGGCTTTCAGGATGAATGTAATTTTGAATTTTGTGTTGAATTGTGTTGCACGCTTGCCGTGCCATCGAAGTGGCCAAAGAGTTTCTATCATCTCTGGCTGGAGAATATTGTGCCAAAGAAAACCATCGACCAATTGGATGTGCGCGGCAAGAAAATTTTCATTCGTGCGGATTTCAATGTTCCGCAACACGACGACGGTTCCATTAGCGATGATCGGCGCATTCGCGCCACAATTCCCACCATTGAAAGCGTTTTGAAGCGCGGCGGTAGCGTGATTGTGGCCAGTCATTTGGGCCGGCCTGAAGGCAAGGGCCATGAGCCTGCGTACAGCATGAAAGCCGTTGCACAGCGATTGCGTGAATTGTTGGCCGGCGTCGCAGGCAAGGTGCATTTGTCCAGCGAATTGCCTAGTCAATCGCATGCCGAAGCGGCGGCCTTGAAACCAGGTGAGGTATTGCTGCTAGAAAATCTTCGCTTTGAAAAAGGTGAAAAGAAAGGTGATTCCCAGTTTGCCGCGGCCGTTGCCCAGTACGCAGACGCGTATTGCAACGACGCGTTTGGTGCCAGTCATCGAAATGACGCCAGCATGTTGGCCTTGCCACTGGCCATGAAACCCAAGCCGTGCGTCGCGGGTTTTTTACTTGCGAAGGAATTGAAGTTTCTTGGTGAAACATTGGAACAGGCGCGCAAGCCATTCGTCGCCATTCTTGGTGGCGCCAAAGTGAGCGACAAATTACCGG
>CAJACJ010000301.1 GCA_903938205.1 uncultured bacterium | reverse complement strand
CATCAATGACTGAGCCCGCGGCCGTGTTGAATGAATTGGAAAGACGCAATGACAGCGCGCCTGCGATATGTCCTGCTTTGAAATCAGCCCATGGACGAGTGTCCACGATGGCGCACGTTCGTCCATCAATTGATTTCGTTTCTGCAGCGGTGATGTGTTGCAATTTTGGCACGCCGCCCAAAACTTTTGGACCCATCTTGTTTTCGCGTTTCATGTTGGCGAAATACAAAGGTGGTTCGGGTTGACCATCCAAAATAAAATCCACAAATCGCGCCTCACTTTGCGCGGCCAAGATGGATGGATTGAACATTTTTTCATAACCAACAGTGGTTTGAGGAACGGCGCCCAGTGATTTTCCACACGAACTTCCCGCGCCGTGACCCGGCCAAACCTGCAGGTAATCAGGCCATTTCATGAAATTTCCAACGGTCTGGTACAGCCGATGAGCGGATTTATCCGCGATGCCCACAAGCCCGGCGGCCGATTCCAAAAGATCGGGTCTGCCCACATCACCCACAAAAATAAAATCGCCCGTGGCCACACCCATGGGTTTGTCGGCGCCGCCACCAATGTCGGTGACCATGAAACTGAGATGCTCCGGCGTGTGACCTGGGGTGTGAATCGCCTTGAGTTGAATTTTTCCAATCATGAATATGTCGCCATCTTTCAGCAAGTGATGGTTGTAACTGCCGCCGCCTATTTTCTTGTTCAGCCATTGGTATTTCCAATCGGCGTCGCCTTCGTCGCTGACAAAAACTTTCGCGCCTTTTTCCGCCAACTCGCGCGCTCCAGAAATAAAGTCCGCGTGGATGTGGGTTTCCGCCACGGCAACAATACGTAGACCATTGGCTGCCGCGACCATTTCATAGCGATCCACATCGCGTTCAGGATCAATCACAATTGCCTCGCCCGTGCGTTGACAACCGATCACATAGGCGGCCTCCGCCAATTTGTCGTCGTAGACCATTCGTAAAAACATATGAAAGCTCCTTGTGTGCGCAACCATATTCATCTATTGCCGCCGTGTGATTCTATCCTTCCATGCGTAGAAAACGACTGCATTGCAATGGTTTCAATAAATCAATATTGAAAATCTTAAATTGAAAAACGCAATTCACTTATCATGAAGTCACTACAGAAAGGATGTGTATGACAACAATTCAAGTGTTTGATCCCGCCATGTGTTGCGGCACTGGCGTGTGTGGGGTGGACATCAATCAGCAACTTGTTCATTTTGCGGCGGATTCAGAGTGGGTGAAACAACAAGGAGTAAAACTTGAGCGTTTCAATTTGGCGCAGCAACCCATGGTGTTCGTTGAAAATGCTTTGGTGAAAAACTTTCTTCAACGCTCGGGACCAGAGGGTTTGCCTTTGGTGTTGCTCAACGGAGAGATCGCGCTTGCCGGGCGTTATCCAAGTCGTGACGAATTGAAGCGGTGGGTTGGTTTGCAAATCGCACAAGACAAGCCTAAAGCAGGCGATTGTTGCGGCGGCAAGGGTTGCTGCTCTTGATGAACTCAAACTTGTAATTGTGTGAAGAGGACCAATATGCTTTTTCTTGATTCTCCACCGCAATTCATGTTTTTCACGGGCAAGGGTGGCGTGGGGAAAACATCTCTTGCTTGCGCCACTGCGGTGCGTTTGGCGGATCAAGGTTCACGCGTGTTGTTAGTGAGCACGGATCCCGCTTCCAATGTTGGACAAGTGTTTGGTGTTGCGATTGGCAACCACATCACGGCGATTCCTGGCGTTGTAAATTTGTCGGCGCTGGAAATTGATCCGCCCGCAGCCGCGCAAGCTTATCGAGAGCGCATAGTTGGTCCGGTGCGCGGAGTGTTGCCCGACGCAGTTGTGAAAGGAATCGAGGAACAACTTTCTGGCGCATGCACCACCGAGATCGCGGCCTTTGATGAGTTCACTTCGCTGCTGACTGACGCGGATTTGACTCGGCAATATGACCACATTCTTTTTGACACCGCGCCAACCGGTCACACCATCCGATTATTGAAATTGCCGGGCGCGTGGAGCGGGTTTCTGAAAGAAGGTGCGGGCGATGCTTCCTGCTTGGGACCGTTGTCGGGTTTGCAAAAGCAGCGCGATCAATACAAGTCCGCGGTGGACGCGCTTGCAAGTCCAACTCGCACGCGCTTGGTGTTGGTTGCGCGCGCGCAAAGTTCAACATTGCGCGAAGTGTCGCGAACGCATGAGGAATTGGCTGCGATTCACTTTGCGAATCAATATCTAGTGATCAACGGCATTTTGCCGCAGAGCGAGGCATTGATCGATCCATTGGCGGCCGCTGTTGTGCGCCGCGAGCAGCAGGCGTTGGCGAACATGCCAGCCATCTTGCGCGCACTGCCAATTGATCATGTTCCGTTGAAGGCATTCAACCTAGTTGGCCTTTCTTCGTTGCGCGAATTATTCAAACCTGGGGCTTGCGATCCGCCATGTGCGTCAGTTGTTCTTGCACAGTTCACGGCGCCCAAATTATCCATGTTGGTGGATGGAATTGAAATGGACGGCCATGGTTTGGTGATGGTCATGGGCAAAGGCGGCGTTGGCAAAACAACATTGGCGGCGGCGATCGCCGTGTCGCTTGCTCGTCGCGGTCACAAAGTGCATCTGACAACATCCGATCCCGCGGCGCATCTTGCTGAGACGTTGCATGGCGCTCTTGAAAATCTACAAGTGAGTCGCATCGATCCACTAGTTGAAACAGAGCGTTACCAAGCGCACGTGTTGGAAACCAAGGGGAAGGATTTGGATGAGCAAGGTCGATTGATGTTGATGGAAGATCTGCGCTCTCCGTGCACGGAAGAAATAGCTGTCTTCAGCGCATTTTCACGCATTATTCGTGAGGCGGGGAAATGCTTTGTGGTGATGGACACCGCGCCCACGGGCCACACTCTTTTACTGCTTGATGCCACGGGCGCGTATCACCGTGAAATTGCGCGGCAGATGACGAAGTCAAACATGCATTTCACAACTCCCATGATGCAGTTGCAGGATCCAAAGCAAACCAAAGTGTTGTTGGTCACATTGGCGGAGACCACGCCGGTACTTGAGGCGGCAAATCTTCAAACAGACTTGCGCCGCGCTGGCATTGAGCCTTGGGCTTGGATTGTGAATAATAGTTTGGCGTTGGCGCGCCCCATGTCGCCATTGTTGCAACAGCGCGCGCGCAATGAGTTGGCGCAAATTGAATTGGTCTCACACAAACATGCCAAGCGCTATGCGGTGGTGCCACTTCAAGCGAGCGAACCTGTTGGTGTGGAGTTGTTGGAGCAACTGACGCTGGACGTACATTGATTCCTTCCCAACTTTTGCCGTAGCCACATACGCCCTCGCGCAACGTACCGACTCTGCTCTCGTTGCTATTCTCGGAACATGTATCCCGTAGTCGACAAGTTCCTTTCATTTCCAACACCAGTGATCTTGGTGCTTGCTGTTCTACTTTGGGCCGCGATAGCGGTATTTGTCAATCTTGTTGTTGTTCCCATTTTGTGTGGGCGCGACGGAAAAAAACTTGGCAAGTTTGAGGCCGAAGTCACATCGCAAATTGCGCTGGCATTTGGCTTGCTCATTTCTTTCAATGCCGTTTGGATTTGGGATAGAGGCGAGCGTGTTCACGCCGCGGTGATTGATGAAGCCTCCGCGCTGATCACCGTGCTTGATGATTGCGAAAATATGAGCGACCCAGCGCAAGCCAAAGAAATTCGTCAAACGGTGGCTGAGTACACACGCAATCTGATAGAGAAGGAGTGGCCGTTGCTGAGTGGCCCACCATTTTCAATAACGCGGTCGCGTGAAATGATAAAACTGCGCGATCTTGCAAAAAAAAGCGGCGACTCCGACATGATTGAGGGGATTAAATCCGCCGAAAAATCACGCGAAGTTCGCATCCGTGATGGCATGGTGTATATGTCGCCATCCCGTTGGGGGGTTGTGTTTATGTTGGCTATTTTGCTGCTGGTATCCATTGGCGCGTT
>CAJACJ010000300.1 GCA_903938205.1 uncultured bacterium | reverse complement strand
TGGACATCGCGATGCGGGCTTGAAAAATATTCACTGACCACGTTTGTGACATGAGCAATACCGCCGCCAAGACTGGGATCATCCAAAATGTCAATCATGGTGCGCGAGGGATCAGAAACATTCACTTTCATTTGATCGCGCCATACAACGCGTGTTCCAAAATGCGACCGCAGTGGACAATGCTTCAGACGAAATGGTGTCCCCTGAATTTCTATTTCTGTTTCACGCAGTGGCTTGCCGCTCATCACCACAACGGTGCGAAAGAGTTGCTCTGTTAGTTTCCAATGTTCACATGCGCTCCAGCCGCCGATGTAACTGGGCGCAAAAACAACCGAGGCCGTTCGCCAGGGATCTTCTTTCCACAGTGCGGGTTGTGTTGCTCCAAGTGGAACCGTGGTGTACAGGCCGCGGCGCACACGTGAAAGCCAACCACTTGCCGCCAATTGGCGTAGGAGATGCCGGGTGTCGGGCAGTGAAATTTGAAATGCATTGCTGACAGCGCTCACAGTGAATGGGGTTACCACCTCGCGATGAAGTCGCTCCAAAAACAGGCGGTTTTTCTGGTGAATTCCTTTGGAGGCCATGGTTTATCCAAACTGTAGTATTGACATAATTGTTGTCAATAATACAGTTTTAATATACCATGCATTTTAGGTGTTTCAACCTCAAAATTCACAATTTTTAGGCAGAAAATCGCAAATTGGCGTGATTCTAGTCACCGCATGCTGGGCTTCACTGGAATTTGAATTTCGCTCCAGCGATAGCCC
This sequence comes from uncultured bacterium, assembly GCA_903938205.1. Classification (GTDB taxonomy): domain Bacteria; phylum Planctomycetota; class Phycisphaerae; order Phycisphaerales; family SM1A02; genus SYAC01. Next base: position 2,500 of record CAJACJ010000300.1, on the reverse strand, counting down.
GCTTCAATTTGCGGGCCGTTGTAATTCAAAGCGCGAGGCTCGCCCGCGACAACCCACTGATCTTGCTTGGCAAGCGCGTCGCGCAACTTGTCGAGTGCGGTGTTGACTTGCTTCAATCCGTAATTGCCCTGCATGCCCAGACTAATCACGGTCATGGGTGGCAAATCCTTCACTTGCACATTACTTTCGGCTGGACCAGTTTCGCCCATGTCCGGCGTGCGATACAGAAAACTCATGGTCCACGAACCGCGCTCATCGCTGAGATTGCCTTTGTCATCGCTCATGCCGGTGTAATCCATTTCAACTGGACTTGTCATGGCAATGCCGCGCTTTTGAATGTGTTGGAAGAGCGGCCAAAAACTTCTGTTGGAGCCAGTGTTGGTTTTGCCAGTGCTGGTGATTTCAGCGCGACGCACAAGTGGATACGACTTGATCTCCATGCAGCGCGGAGGAGTTGGTGGCGCGTATCCAACTGGAAGCGGCGCTTCAATTTCCTAGTCGCCGCAGACCCAGCCTTCTTTTACTTCTTCGGGAACGGGCGCGTCGCCACTGAGGCGAACGGCGCTGCCACTTGTCGGGGCGCGAAGTGGCCAAGCGATTGTGATTGCGGTTGGGTTTGCGTTTGCGTTTGACATGGTGCTTGTCGTTGTGGCGCTTGCTGGTGCGGCAGTTGCATTCGCAATTGGCGCAGTCGTTGCAGCAGCACTGCTAGAAGTCGAATCATTTTTCGTAGCGCATGCGGTCATGGAACAAAGAACAAGCGTAATGATGGTGAGTTTCATACCAAGGGATTCGACTAAATAAGCTCGGTGGACGCACCCGATGCAAATTTTTAAACAACTGCGTTCATCCCCAAATTTGTGGGGTTTTGCGCTAAAGTGCTTACGTGTCAACAGCCACGCCATCGCCTAAAGCAGCCAAGTGGGATTACGCCCCCGCTCCTGAAAGTTTCCGCCCCGAAATAAATGCCGATCACGGTCTATATATAGATGGCAAGTTTGTGCCGGCCAAGAGCGGGCGCACCATGAATGTGATCAATCCCGCAACGGAAGAGCATTTGACGCGCGTGGCCGAAGCTGGCAAAAGCGATGTGGACAAGGCGTACAAGGCGGCGCGCAAGGCGCTGCGTGGTTGGTCGCGCATGAAGGCCGGCGAGCGCGGCAAGTTGCTGTTTCGTGTGGCGCGAAAGTTGCAGGAACGCGCGCGCGAATTTTCCGTGCTGGAGACGCTGAACAACGGCAAGCCCATTAAGGAAAGTCGCGACGCGGATATTCCGGAGTCGGCGAAACATTTTTTCTACCACGCGGGTTGGTGCGACAAGTTGCGCTACGCGGTTGCTGGTGGACACGAGCCCGGACCAGTTGGCGTGTGCGGACAAATTATTCCGTGGAACTTTCCGCTCATGATGGCCGCGTGGAAACTGGCGCCTGCACTTGCGTGCGGCAACACCTGCGTGCTGAAGCCCGCGGAGACCACGCCGCTGACGGCGCTGCGGTTGGCGGAACTTTTTCGCGATTGTGATTTTCCGCCGGGCGTTGTGAATATTGTCACGGGTGGACCTGAGGCTGGCAAAGCCATCGCGCAACATGAAGGCTTTGACAAGATTGCGTTCACGGGCAGCACCGAAGTTGGTCGCGGCATTGTGAAAGGTTGCGCGGGCAGACCTGTGCGCCTCACCATGGAACTTGGCGGCAAGGGCGCGCAACTTATTTTCGCGGATGCGGCCATTGATCAAGCGGTTGAAAGCGCCGTGCTTGGAATTTTCTACAACCAAGGACAAGTGTGTTGCGCGGGCAGTCGATTGCTGGTTGAGGAATCCATCGCGGACATTTTCCAGGCGAAACTTTTGCATCGCATGGCGTCGCTGCGTATGGGCGACCCCATGGATAAGAACACGGATATTGGCGCGATTAATTCCGCGGCGCAGCTGAAGCGCATTGCGGGCTACGTGAAAATTGCGCGCAATGAAGGCGCGGTTGTTCACGAGTGTGGCGTTGGCGAAATTCCCAAGAAGGGTTTTTGGTGCAAGCCAACCGCGCTTGGCGGAGTGCAACCAGCGCATGTTGTTGCGCGCGAGGAAATTTTTGGACCAGTGGTGTGCTTAATGACTTTCCGCACGGTGGATGAAGCCGTTGCGCGCGCCAACGACACGCCATTTGGTTTAAGCGCCGGTATTTGGACGGAGAAAAGCGCCAAGATGTTTGATGTTGCGCGCAGATTGCGCGCGGGCGTGGTGTGGTGCAACGGATTTAATTTGTTCGACGCCGCCAGTCCATTTGGTGGCGTGAAAGAAAGTGGATTTGGCCGCGAGGGTGGTCGCCACGGGTTGCTGGAATATTTGGCGCATTGAAATTGCGCGCGTTGAAATGACATTCACATTGTTGCTTGCTGAACGCTTTGAAAGAAACACACATGACTGAAAGTCGCCTGACAGTTCTAAAGACACACAAACTTTTCATCAAGGGCGCGTTTCCGCGCGGTGAAAGTGGCCGCACGCATC
>CAJACJ010000299.1 GCA_903938205.1 uncultured bacterium | reverse complement strand
GCGGAAATTGTGGCGCAGTGGTTCGCGGCGCGCCACCGAATTGAAAATACTTTTGACGGTGGCCGCGGATTTCTCATCAAGAACATTGTGTTCATGGGCATGGGCGAGCCCACGGAAAATTTGGACGCGGTTCTGCACGCGGTCCGCATTTTGACGGACCACTATGGAGCCTCGATCGCTTCCAGCAACATCACCATTAGCACCGTGGGCCGCGTGGCGGGTATTCAAAAAATAGCGGAATTCGCTGGCAAAACTGGCTTTCACCGATTGCATCTTGCGCTGAGTTTGAACGCCCCAAATGACGCGATCCGCTCGCAGATTATGCCCATAAACAAGTCGGAACCAATCGCGGACATTTTGTCGGCGGTGCGCGGCTATCCAGAAGCCGCTGGTCCAACCTGCATTGAGTATGTGTTAATTCCAGGCGTGAATGATTCCATGGATCACTGCGATCAAGTGTGCGCACTGCTGAGAGATGTGCGCTGCTCGCTGAACATTATTCCCTACAACCCGCGTCGCAATAGTCCGTGGCCGGCGCCAAGCGAGGAAAGCGTTGTTGCGTTTATTGCGCGCGCCATTGCCAACAAACAATTTTGTAAGCGCCGCGGAACCAAAGGTCGCTCCGCCATGGCGGCATGCGGCCAACTTGGAAGCGAGGCCATTCGCGCGCGCAAGTTTGTGCAATTGCAAAGCGGCGCGAGCGATCAATCCTAAATACTTTTCACGCGAAACCAAACCACTGTGCGCTACGCGTGAGAATGAATTCGCGCTTCACACTTGCAGAACAAACAAAATTAACTGCTGCCTTCGCGCATACGCGCAATGCCCTCGGGAAAAGGATATTGAGCAAAGACGGCGGTCTTTGGAACATCCCACAGGGCGACCGGCGGATAGATATCACCACTGAAACCGCCTTGATTCATGGCTTGCAGCACCGCCTCAAATGTCGGCTCTTGTTGTTCATGGTCAAGCAATCGATTGCTCTTTGCGCCTAAAAAACTAACGCTGGCAATGGGGAGGCGATCGCGGCGACCCTCCACCATGCGACTGATGGTGCGGAAGCCACGGAAAATATCCTCCAATGTGAAATGTTCGCGGCCCGCGGGACGCAGTAGCGCCAGGATGAGCAATTGATCAAGATCAAATTTTAAAATGTAAGGCTCACGGTCATCCTTGGCGTGCATGCTCACCGCGCTACGAAACATTTTGGCGAAACTTGTCGCGCTAGACAATGTCCACTGGCTGGTGGGAATAAGTTTCAACAATTCGCCAAGCACGCCGTGCGCGTTGTCGGTTTCATTAATGCCGCAAATCACCGTGCGGTAGCGTCCCTCCACCAAGTCATTCAGAAGATGTTGCCCCCACATGATTCGTATGGAGCGCGATCCAGTCAAGGTGCGCGGATCGCCACGCGGAACCATTGTGACACGCGGGCCCGTACTCGGCGCTTCAATTAGACGATCACCATCACCGTTATAAATTCGAATTTCGCTCATGGCGAAAGAATGCCGCAAGATTGTCCACGGCGCAACCGTGCTTTCAAATAGCGCGAACACGTATTGTTTTATATGGGTTTGAATTCGCCAGGCGGGAAGAAATGAACGGCAACTCAATCAAAAGCGATCATGGGCACGCAGGCCGGCATTGGATTGAACGCCGGATTCAACAACTTTCCAATGCGCGCCACGCCAATGGGTTCGCTGGCTTCATCGTTAAATAGTTCAACCAATTTCTTCACAGCGACCGCGGCTTCCTTGCTGGACACAGCCACGGCTTCGAGCATTTTGGGGGGCAAAACAAACGAATCGCAATTCGCGCCCTCCGCGAATGCTTGCAATGAACCGCGTTGCAATGAGCGTCCCGCGGACATGAGTCCTTGTGTTGAATCTTGCGACGCCGTTCCCACAAGCACGATTGACGTTCCGCTGCCCCAATTGGACGCGGGACCAATTTTTTTTGCCAACTCTGGCGATGCTTTGGCGATGGCCTGCAACGCATCCGCGCACTCGCGCGTTTTTGCATCCACCATTAATTTCACGCCGACTCCAAATTCATTCATCAGACCAGCGACATTGTCGATCACTTTTTTGTCGTTCCATGCTGGATCAAACGCGCCGCTGGCATTGGGTCGACTCCAAATTCCACTGCACGCCGTGATTCCACGGACACTGGTCGCCTTGCCTTGCGCGTTCACAGCGATGGAAAGTTTCACAAACCAAGGCTGTTCTTTTTGCGGATACAACATTTGAATGGAGCAACTACTTGACGAGGCCAACGTGGCGATGCATTCCAGGGCCGCGCCAACTTGTAATTTCAAAAGTCGAAGTTGGTCATCCTCATACGCGGTGGCCTGACCGGAAAACGTGATGGACCCTGAAAGTTCTGGGATCATTTTCAGAATCGATCGCCCTCCCAAGTCGTCGCTCCAAGCTCCCGCAAGGGCGAAAGGAAGAATTGGAATTTCCCGCTTGGCCGTGGAGGCAACTTTTTGCGACCCCTGTGGCTTCAACAAACCTTGCTGCGCCAAAGCGGCGGGTGCAAGCAAAAATGCGGGAAAAGATGCCAGAAGATTGCGGCGAAGTTGATCTGAAGGCTGGCTCATGGATGGATTCTCTAATGAATTTGGAATGGCATTCAAACGCACAACACACACAGTACCAATTTATTTTAAATCATCGCAAAGGCGAAGACCCCCGCTTGTTGCGTCCCAACGCAACGCGAGTTCGCCGCGACCATCGATAAATTCGCTCAGCCAACGACCGATACTTTCCGCGCGCCAATCGTCGGCTGCAAACGGAAGCAGAGCATCCGTGACGACCGATCCCTTGGCCAAGTCTTGCTCGCGCTGAATACGCGCCGCCAACCAACTTGTGAACTCGGCGCGACTGGTCACCAAATTGGGCGCGATGTTGGTGGCCATGCAACGTGTTTGGAACGCAAGCCACATGGCGTCAATCCGGGCGCGTACCGCGGTGTCTTCCAACAGTCGCGCAAATTCTTGCCGGATAGGCGGCATAGTTTTGGCGGCACGAATGCATTGCACAATGCGCTCTCCATGACGCTCAGCGACTGGCTGCGGAACAAAACGAATTTCACGCAACGCGCTTGCGTTGTCTGGCTTGCGCCTGACCAACTCCATCAGTGCTCCGTCTGACAATAAAGTTCGTTGCGGTTGATCATCCGCCTCGGCTAGTTCACGACGCAGCAACACCAACTCGCGCAGAATGGTCATGACCGCGGGCTTCAGTGGCTCGCCACGTGAAGCGCGGCGCATTTGCCGATCGGGATCAAATACTTGTTCGCCCGCCAACTGCGTGGCGCTTTCTTGCATGGCCCAATTTAAGCGGTTTTCCAGCACTAATTGCTCTTGAATACGGCTCCATACCAACGGCAAATAGCGCACATCATCCGCCGCGTAGCGCAACTGACTTTTGGAAAGCGGCCGACGATCCCACTCGGTGAACGTGTGCGCTTTGTCAATGTGTAGTCCAGTGAGATGCTCAATGGTGTTGCCCAAACTGCTTGGCCACGGCAAGCCAATCAGGCTGGCGGCAATTTGCGTGTCCACCAAATTATTCGCGTTGCCGTTGATGGCTTGCTTGACGGCCATTAAATCTTGCTCGCCCGCATGCACCAATGTCAACACCGAAGTGTCAGCGACAAGTTGATAGATGGGCATTGGGTCAACGCCAGAAAGAGGATCAAGCAACGCCACTCGCTCAGCGGTTGCAATTTGCACCAGACAAATCTTTGGGCGAAAAGATTCCTCGCCAATAAATTCCGTGTCAAAAGCGATCACGCCAACTTGGCGCACATGATTCACAAATTCTTCAACAGCCGCCGCGCTTTCAAGAAGTTCGTAGGTGCCTTTGGGCACCATTGGGTGATCCAGCGCTGGCGCATCCGAATGCTGCCCTTGGTCGCGCTCGGCGTCGGCGTGATGTTGTGCTCTTTTAGATCGATGATGCGACACGAGTGCTGACTCCTTCTGTGAAACAAGAGTAGCGAAGTGCGCAGAGGCGCATTACGCCTTCGGCTTGGGTTTGCGTGAAGTTTTTTTGGCGGACGGGTTTGGGGATTTCTTTTCAGAAGCGCTTTCGGACTTTGGTAATGACGTATTGGTGGAATTGATTGTCTTCTTGCTTACAACTTGAGTCGCCTTCAAGGGTCGCTTCAACACTTTCTTTGAAGAGGACGTTCCATCTGGAATCAAACGCTTGCGCACCAAAAGATGGTGATAATGCTGCGCAAAACGATGCGCCTCATCGCGAATGGCTTGGCACATTTTCAGCCCAAGATTTTCACGGCCCAACTTCAGGGGCTCGCTCTCGCGCTGAATATAAATCAGCTCCTCTTTTTTGGCCAGGCTCACCACAAACGGCGGCTTGGTTTCAAACTCCGCGAACGCGTCGAGCGCAGAGTTCAACTGACCAACGCCACCGTCGATCAAGATCACATCGGGATACAACTCGCTGCCCTTGCCTTCTTCACGGTAGCGGCGACTGACCACTTCGCGAATGGCGGCGTAATCATCGTTGGCAACAGTTTGAATTTTAAAGCGCCGATAGCGCTGCTTGAATGGACGGCCATTCACAAAACACACAAGACTTCCAACCGTCTCGCCACCACCCAAGTGCGCAATGTCAATCGCCTCCACGCACTGAATCTCATGCGACAAGCCAAGCGTGCGCTGCAAACTTTTGCAACCCAACTTTGGATCCTGAATTGAAATCGTGACTTCGGGCTGCCAGTCGTACTGCGCCTCGTCACCACGGCGTTCACGCTCATCAAGGCGCTCAATGGCTTGCACTTGATCGCGCAAAATCGCGGCTTCTTCAAAGCGTTTTTCATCGCTGGCCTTGCGCATTTCCGCGCGCAACTCTTTCAACATCACGCTGCGCTTTCCTTCCAGAAATCGGCAGAACCGATTGATGTCCTCGCGGTAGCGCTGCGGCGAAATCCGATTGGCGCACGGCGCCGTGCACTGCGCCATGCTGTGCAGCAAACATGGACGCACTGAACGATTGCGTGGATCGGTGGAATCAATATCAAGGTCGCATGTGCGATACTGAAAAACGCGCTGCAACAATTGCACGGCGTGGCGCAAACTTGCGCCACTGATGAACGGCCCATACAAACGCGCGGTACGAAAGCGCTCCGACGCTGGATCACGCGTCACGAACACGCCGGGAAATTCATCGCGCGTGGTGATGGCGAGATAGGGAAATGTTTTGTCATCGAGAAGGCGCGTGTTGAAGTGCGGCTTCAAATCTTTCACCAGGCGCGCTTCCATCAGCAGCGCCTCCCACGAACCCTCACATGGAATCATTTCAATGTCGGTGATGAGCTCCAACATGGGTTGCTTCTTTGGACCAAGGTCGGTGCTGCCCAGAAAATAACTGCTCGCACGCTCGGGCAGGCAATTGGCCTTGCCAACATAGAGCACTTTGCCCCCCGCATCCTTCATCAGATAGACGCCCGCAACCTCTGGAAATGCCTTGGCTTTGGCTAGTAATCGGGCCAAACGCGCGGCATTTGACTCATTGGAATGACCCTCAGGCACTGGCGAGTTGGGGGTGTTCTGAAATGCTTCCACACTAGGAGTCTAGGAAATACTTTCAACTCTATAAATGATTGGTTTGAACCCGCCAAAGTGTGTGCTACTATTGACCATGTGCTTTCAAAGGCGAAGTTCGCCTGGCACACAATGTCTTGGAGTCATCTTTACAAAGGATCTCATATGAAACTTTTCGCAACACTCACGGCTGGTCTTCTCTTTGGTCTTGCTGCTTGTCAAAGCACCCCAACAACTGCGCCAGGCGCTGTCAGTGGTTGCGGTGGTGGCAAGTCTTGCAGCACCGATGGCGCGTGCAATAAAGACAAGAGCAAGTGCACAACTGCCGCATGCAAGGACAAGGTTGCCTCCGCAAGCCCAGGCGCTGTATCTGAAACAAAGTCCGGTTGCTGCGCTGATAAGTCAGCGGCTGCAAGCCCAGGCTCTGTCAGCGAAACCAAGAAGAGCGATTGCGCTACCTCATGCTCCGACAAAGCCAAGGCAACAAGCCCAGGCGCTGTCAGCGAAACCAAGAGCGATTGCTCCACACCATGCTCCAGCAAAGCCGCGGCCACAAGCCCAGGCGCTGTGAGCGAAACTAAGAGTGATTGCAAAACATCTTCTGGTTGCCCAATGACTGGCGCAGGTTCCTGCCCATTCAGCGGTAAGACCAACGGCTAAATTCACTGCATGAATGCGCTTGCAAGTCGCAATGACTTAAATGCGCTTCATCAAAGATGACTCGACTTTGGGCGGCTCGCACACGCGCGCCGCCCATTTTATTTTTGTCGTCAACTATCTTCTCCGCGCAACCGCTACCATCACCGCGCAAATGCAAAGCAATGCCCCTGCAATTTTAATTCGCGGTGGACGAGTGATTGACCCGTCGCGCAACTTTGACGCGCGCGCCGATGTGCTGATCAATGGCAGTCGCGTTGAACACATTTCCACCACGCCAATCGCGCACAGCGGCGCCACCGTGATCGACGCCGATGGCTGCTTGGTCTGCCCAGGTTTGATCGATCCACATGTGCATTTGCGCGAGCCCGGTGGCGAGCACAAAGAAACCATTCGCACGGGCGCGCAGGCAGCCATTGCGGGCGGGTTTAGCAGCGTGTGCTGCATGCCAAATACAACACCGGCACTTGACTTGCCAAGCCTTGTTGATTTTGTGCGACTGAAGGCGAAAGAGGCCGGTCTTGCGCGCGTGTTTGTTGCAGCCGCTGGAACTGTGGGGCGCGCTGGCGAAAGTCTGTCACCCATTGGCGCCATGGCGCTGGCCGGCGCCGTTGCATTCACCGATGACGGCGATGGAATTGCAAACTCCGCAGTGATGCGACGCGTGTTGCTCACTTGCAAAGCCGCGGGTCGCGCGTGGATGCAACATTGCCAAGACGCCGCGCTGACTGGGGACGCATCCATGAACGCCGGCGCGATTGCCGCCAAACTTGGATTGACGGGTTGGCCCGCCGTGGCTGAAGAAATTATGTTGGAGCGCGATGTGCGCCTGAACCGCTCGATTGGTTGCCGCTATCACGCGCAACATCTTTCTTCTGGCGGCAGCGTTGACATTATTCGACGCGCCAAAAGCGAGGGTCAGCCCGTCAGTGGCGAGGCTTCTCCGCACCATTTGTTGCTGACCGACGACGCTTGCGACGGATGGAACACCATGGCGAAAGTGAATCCCCCGCTGCGGCGACACGAAGATATTGAAGCACTGCGCCGCGCCGTTGCCGATGGAACCATTGAAGTGCTTGCCACCGATCACGCGCCGCACACCGCGAGTGAAAAGGCGAAAGATTTTTCCGCGGCTCCGTTTGGATGCATTGGTTTAGAAAGCGCGCTGCCCATGTACGCCAAAGCCCTGATTGAAACTGGCTTGATGAAGTGGCCCGATGTGATTGAGCGCATGACAGTTGGCCCCGCGAAATTGTTGGGATTGTTTGAGCAAGGATATGGCCGTCTTCAAGAAGGCGGTCTTGCGGACGTGAGCGTGATTGATATTGGCGCCAAGGTGACCATTGATGCCAACACATTTCGCAGCATGAGCCGTAATTGTCCTTTCAATGGAATGCAGGGAACGGGTCGCGCTCGCGCGGTCATTGTCAATGGAAAACTTTTTGATCTGACCCGGGCGAATTGGTTCGAGGTCGCTTGAGTTTGGATCCTTCGCAACAAGATCGTAGACGTGTACGCGCGATGGATTGGCTATACGCCACAATCGCCGCGCGACCCAAGTGGATTATTGCGGCGCTGATAGTGGCGGCTTTGGCGTGCGCTGGAATTAGTTTTCAATATTTAAAGTTGGACGCAGACACGGATTCGCTGATCGGTGAGGACCAACCGTTTTTAAAGGATTGGCGCCGATTTATCCATGATTTTGGCGACTTGGAATATGCGATCGCCGTGGTTGATCCGCGTGGCGACGCCCCCGCCGCCGACCGCGCGGTGCGTGAATTAACCACACGCTTGTCCACGCTGGCCAGCGTTTCAAAAGTGCACGGCAGCATTGACGCGCAGGATCAATGGCGACTTGCGCCGCGCGCCATGAGCGACGATGAACTTGTGGGTCTTGCCGATGCCGCAGGCGCGCTTCCTATTTTGGCGGCGCACCCAACGCTGGAACAACTGTTGCAGGCCGGCGACATGCGTGTGAAAAATTTGCTGGACGAAGGCGCGAAGATGGACCAGTCCACGCAACGATCAACCGCCGCAAGCGCATTCATGTTGCTGGGCGCCGCGGCAAGTGGGCAACCCAACGCCGCGACATTGCCGCTTGCTACGGCACTTCAAACGCATTGGCTCAGCAACGAAGGCGGCACGTTGCGCTTGGTGTTGGTCATGCCCAAGAAAAATTACGAGTCACTTGCGGTGGTGGATGAATCGTTGCTGGAAATGCGCAAAGTGATCGCCGAGATTCAGGCGAAGGAACCAACCATTGAGATTGGCTTAACGGGCAAACCAGTTTTGCAAGCCGATGAAATGGAAACCACCAACTCGGACATGAATGTGGCATCCATTGTTGCGCTGACATTGTGCGCGGCGTTGTTCATGGTTGTCTTTCGCGGAGTGAAGCGACCGCTCTTTGCGGTGGCGGCATTCTTGGCGGGCGCGGCGCTGACCTACGCCGCGGCGACCGTGATGATTGGCAGCCTGAACCTGCTCAGCGTGGTCTTCATGTTGGTGTTGGTGGGCGTGGGCTTGGACTACGGAATTCACATGATTGCCCGCTATTTAGAGGGTTTGCGCCACATGGACAGCGCGGCCAGCGTGCGTCACATGATGCGCACCGCAACGCCAAGCATGTTGGCGGGCGCGGCCGTGAGCGCGGGAACTTTTCTAATCGCAATTTTTGTGCCCATGCAAGGCCTGCGCCAACTAGGAATTATTTCTGGAGTTGGATTGCTTCTGTGCGCGGCCACCATGGCGATTGGATTGCCAGCGTTGCTGTTGTGCTTTGACAAGCGCAGCGCGGATGATTCAAAGCAGCTTTCGTTTTTTGCAAGCAGAACTGTGATCGCGCAAACGCATTCACACGCGCCAATCAATCGCCACCGAATGTTTGTTGCAGTTTCGTTGCTGGCCATGATTGCGGGCGTGGTGATTGCGTGGGAACGAGTGGGCTTTGAGAGCAACTTGCTCAAACTTCAAGCCGCGGATTTATCAAGCGTGGCGTGGCAGCGACGCTTGCAAACCGAGGGTGGAAACTCCACTTGGTTTGGCGCGGTGATCACGGATTCTTTCGAGGCGGTCGCGCCGCTGGTGGAGAAAGCAAAACTGCAACCGTTGATCCGCAATTCTCGCAGCATTCTTGATTTTGTAAAAGCGGATTCGCCACAGCGCGCCCAACTGCGCGCGGTGATTGCCAGCGCAAAGTCCGCCACGCCAACTTTGAGTGCCAACGAAACTGAAACAAATCTTTCTAAACTGGCCCAGCTCGCCGGCGACCGCGTGGAATCATTGGCTAATGGCGCAAGCACCGCTGGTGCGCCCGCCAAGGATGTCGTCATGATTCGCAACCTTGCGCTATCCCTGCGAGCGCTGCAAAATGCGCTGGAAACCAATCAAATCACGGCAATATCGCAAGCCGATCAATCCATCGCACGTGCCGGATTCGCCGCGGAACAATTGCAAATTGGCGCGGCACTGTCTCTGCGCGACTCACTTCCACCCGCGGTACGCGACTCGTTCATGAGCGCCAACAATCAATTCGCAATTCTGCTGCATCCAAAAGAGGACATTTGGGAACCCGGCGCCATGGCTCCATTTGTTGCCGCCATACGGACGGTTGACCCAAACGTGACGGGCGCGCCAGTCACCGTATTTGAAAGCATGCAACTCATGCGCGCAAGTTTTTTGTGGCAAGGAATCATTGCAAGCGCGTTTGTGTTGGCGCTGCTGTATTTGGATTTTCGCAGCGTCAAACTCACGGCTATTGCATTCCTAAGTTTGTTGGCGGGACTTGGTTGGACCGTTGGCCTGATGGGCTTGCTGAAAATTCCATTCACGCTGGCTAATTTTTTCGCCATTCCAATCATGATTGGTCTTGGCATTGACAGCGCTATTCACATTACGCACCGTGTTCTTGAAGGCGGACTGACGCACGGATTTGGCAGCACTCGACGCGCGGTCATTGTGACGGCCATCACAACTACGATTGGTTTTGGAACGCTTTTATTCGCGCAGCACCGCGGCTTACGCGGCCTTGGCGAAGTGATGACCATTGCAAGTTTGTGCTGCCTAGTTTCCGCCGTGTGGTTGCTTCCAGCCATGCTGCGCTTGATGGGCTGCGACAAGTTCCTAACGCGCAACTAGAATCGCGCGATGCAAATTCGAACCTTCATCATGTTGGGCTTGAGCATCATGAGCCTCTTTGGAGCGCTCAATGGCTGCGGACCAGACGTGGACCCACGCGTGAGCGACACGGCGCCTGTTGTCTATCAATACGCCATTGAGGGAATGCATTGTCAAAACTGCGTGGACGCCATTACCGACAAGGCCATGCACACGGACGGCGTGGTTGATTGCCGCGTGAACCTAAAAGAAAAGTCCGCCATTGTTGCCATGCGAGATGACACTGTGGAGCCACAAGTAAAAACTGGAATTGAAAAGTTGGGCTTCACCGTGACCATGATTCCAAAAACAACCAGCACGAACGCGGCCAAGGCTGGTGCTGCTGCCACCAGCGCGCCTGCTTCAAATGCTGCTAGTGATAGCGCCCCTTCTCAACCAAAATAATTTTGCCCATGAATGTTCGTGAAAGACTTTCAGCACGCAAAGCCACAGCATGAAAATAAGTTGAATGTAAAGCGGCGCGCGCTATTCACCAAGCGCCGCAATGGTGCGCTCTATAACCTTGGCCACTTGCTCGGCCACTACTGACATTTCGCCTTTCACGCGCGCGCCCGCAGCGTGCACATGGCCGCCGCCGCTAAACTCGCCCGCCATTCGGTTGACATCAACAAATGTTCCGCCCACATGAAGCGGCGGCTTGCTGCGGAAACTTAACTTCACAATTCCCAACTCTGTCTGTGAAAGCAACACGCTGCATTCGGTACTGCCAACTTGCATGGGCGCGTTCACCACACCTGCTAAATCTTCTGGGCTACCAGAGGCCGTGGCAAAATCTTCAGGCTTCAGTTGCATCATGGCGGCGCGATTGTTGGCAAGCCAACGAATGTGGCTTAGCGCACGGCCCAACAAACCAAGCCTCTGTGGCCGCGAATTCTCTTCTAATTGCCTGTATAAACGATCTTTTTCCACGCCGGCGCTGAGCAACCGAGACGCCAATGTGAACACCGCGGCATCCGCGCTTGAGAAGCGGAACCAACCCGTGTCGGTGGCAAGACCCGCGAAGAGCGACTCCGCAATGGAGCCGGCGCCGCCCGTTCCCGGCATATCAAACTTCACACCAAGCGCCTCAATGATGGGAACCAACGCCTGCGTGCAACTGGCACAACGCGTGTCCACAATGCGATCCGTGAAGTTGGTATCGCCACTGCGATGATGATCAACGCCCACAACTTTTTCATGGCGCTGGCGCAACCACGGACCCAAGTGTTCAAGTTGTATCCATGAACCAGTATCAAGCACCGCGATTGCGTCATACTCCACTGTGGGCATATTTTCCGGCGCATGGCCAGGCTGCTCGTTGGCAAGTAAACATTGCAACACTGGATCAAACGCGCCCGCAAGCCACACATCAACAATGCGACCACGCTGACGAAGCGCGCGCGCCAAGGACAACACCGAACCAATGGCGTCACCGTCTGGCTTGTCATGCGAAGTGATCAACACGCGCTTGGCGTTGACCAATCGATCCGCAACGAGTCGCGGCGTTGATGTTGTGGAATAGGTCGTGGTCACTTGTGTCATGTCAACACTACCTCTTCGGCAATTTCCTGTCGTGTGCGTTGCGTGTCTCGAGCCATTTGTTCCAGCAGTGCATCCACGCCATCAAAGCGGGCTTGCCCGCGCAACCAGCGCGTAAATTCAAGCGTAAGTGTCCATCCGTAGTCATCTAATGGCGCCTTGTGATCCAGCAAAAAAGCCTCAACTGTGTGGGCATTTGCCCCAAATGTTGGCTTGGTGCCAATACTAATCGCGGCCCGTTTACGCGCGCCCGATGGCAGCGTGGCCAGACCCGCGTAAATGCCGTCGCTTGGAAGCAAGCGCGCGCCAGTGGCAATATTGGCCGTGGGCCAACCTAGTGTGCGGCCGCGTTGATCACCCTTCTCCACCACACCCGTCAACTGATATGCGCGACCCATCACCGTGGCCACATCATGCACGCGGCCATTCTGCAAAAGCCAACGCATCAGCGAACTGCTGGCCACCGCGCGGGTCGCGTCGCCAAGAGCAACTTCAACCGGCTCAACTTGATCCACCTGGAAATTATTTTTCAAACCAATCGCTCGCAGCGTATTGATGTCGCCCGCGCGGTCTTTGCCAAAATGAAAATCGGGTCCTTCAACAATGCAATCAAAGGCAATCTCCGCGCGCAACCACGCAATGAATTGTTCCGCGCTCATGGCCAACAATTCTTTGGTGGTGTTGATCACATGCACTTTGTCCGCGCCGCATTTCAACAAGCACTCGCGGCGTTCCTGCAATGTCTGCACAGCGGGCGGCACCGCTAGTGGCTTTAACAGTGCGACTGGATGTGGATCAAAAGTCACCGCCACAACCTGGCCGCCGCTGCCCGCAAGAATGCGAGCGCGTGAAAGCAAGGCTTGGTGACCCACATGAACGCCATCAAAATTGCCAATGGTGATGCAACGCAAGCGCAACAGCGTAACCAACTTAGAGCCCGCTTCCAAAGAAGATAAAAAAATGGGCAAATTGTAGTCATAAACCGCTTGAGCCACAGCGCCAAAGCGGGGATAGTGTCCAAATGCGTTCTTCCGAAACACCGGCCGCCTCTTCCGCCCTACCAACCAACTCACTCATCACTGAGTTGTCGCAACAATTCAAAGCGACCGCGGAAAGCGTGGTGCCGTGGTTCGTGGCGCAAATGCCGCAGATGTATTTTCAAGACACCTCGCCAGCGCGTGTGCAAAATCATTTGCGCGCCATCATTGCCGCCAAGGCCAGCGGCAACCCTCTGGACTTGACCATTCGAAGTGACGACGGCAAGGAGTGGACCATGATCCGCCCGGGCAATCGCGTGGGCGTGTTGTCGGAAATTGTGGCGCAGTTGCCAATGAACGAACCGCTGCGCGCCGCCACTATTCATGCGTCGGTTGATGGCTCCTTAGTTGTGGACACATTTGAACTTGGCGAGCGCGTGCCCTTTGATCCCAAAGACCCAGCGCAAGCGGCCAAGGTGAACTCCGTTGTTGCGTGGGCATCCGAACATGGACTGGATTGGAGCGAAAAAGAAATCCGCGGATTTGTTGCCGGCGCCAGCGCCGACTATGTGCTGACGCTCACACCGCTTCGACTCAGTCGCCAAGCTGCGTTGTTCAAGGAAGTCAGCGGCAGCGACGGTGCGCGCACCGAACTGGAGCAGGAATCAAATCCAGCGCATAGTCGCATCTCCATTGCGTTCTCTAATGCGCGCACGCGCACCATGTTGGAGCGCGCCGCCATGGTGTTGGCGCGCGCAAAAATCTCGATTTTGCGGGCATATTTGGACCAAGTGAAGGATGCGCCGCATGGGCAAGTCACCTTCCTTGCCTTTGTTGTGCAGACCGCCGACGGAAAACAACTTGACCCTAAGAGCGCAATCTGGAAGCAAGTGTCGCACGACATCGCGCGCGCCAAGTGGATCAACTACGACATTTTGGAATTGGCAAACAGACATCCTGGGCTTGACCTGAACCGCGCCGAGGCCGTGATTGGCTTGTGCCACCTTGTGCATCAAATGTTGGTGCATCAAGATCGTCTTGCGTTTCAAAGTCAAGT
>CAJACJ010000298.1 GCA_903938205.1 uncultured bacterium | reverse complement strand
GGCGCGCGCTGTGCGTCGCGCGCGCCATAGAAAATCAGGCCGTTGTGGTGGCGTGCAACCGAGTTGGCAGCGAGCCAAACGTGAACTATGCGGGCGAATCCTTCATCATTTCGCACACCGGCGAAATATTGGCGCAGGCTGGCGGCGAATCAGAAATCATCTCCGCCACAATTGATATGACGCAAGTCCATGCTTGGCGCGCCAAATTTCCGGCGTTACGGGACATGCGCCGCGAGTTACTTGGACATTGCACCATAAAAGATTGCTAAGAATTCCGCATGTTTTGTTGACTCGCCGACATATGGCTTTAGACTGCATTCATCGTGTGTGGTGATTTACAATTTGATTGGTATTTCCAAGTATGAATCAAACTCAACCACTTGTAGCTCGGGTTGTACCTCTTGATTCTGATTTAGAAAATCAAATTCGCAGATATTGCTTTGGTGCTGCCACCAAATCCATGCGTGAATTCAGCGTGACTCCACACGAAATCATTGTGCATCTTGCGCATGCCGGCCTTGCGGTGGCCTCTCGACCAGAGCGCGTGATGGAAAATTTGGATGGCATTGTGCACGCTGTGGCGTGTATCCGCGGCGATTCACGTGGCTGGGTTGAATTGGTCAATCAACATGGATGGTGCTTGGAACGAGCCGCCATGGAAACATTCAGCGTTGATGGCGCCCTTGCGGCCCACCGCTTTTGGAGCGAACTTCGAAATGGAACAAACGGCGCGCGTGACGCTTGTCGCAAAGATGGTTGGCCGCTGCCACGCCTGCAGTGGTACGCGGGGTTGCGTCCTTTGCGTCATTGGCTTGCGGACAGACTTTTTGGCGGACTTGAGGCAATCAGCGAATCACAAACTCGCGCACGACTTGACACACGGGCGAACCCTCATACGCTTGCTGATGTGATGTGAGGAATTTGTTCTTCCATCGCAACGGCCGCTTAGCTCAGCCTGGTAGAGCATCGCATTGAAAATGCGGGTGTCCCCGGTTCAAATCCGGGAGCTGCCATTGTCGGAATTTTTTTTCTTCGGCAACCGCGCCACGCTTGGACGCATTCCAAGCGACCAGCCATCCGAACCAAACTCTTGAATCAATCGATCACGCAGCGCCATTTCACTGACCAGCCCCACGCAGGGCCGCATGCGCAGAACGCGATGGACAAATCGCATGGCGCGCGGCGCGAATTGCGCTGTGGAAATCAAATGCAATTCATCGCCCTTGATTTCAACAGGCACCATGGCAAATTGCCAGGCTTGACGACTTGTGACAACACCCATGTTCAAAGCGCGATTATCCATGCTCGATTCTTCGGAACATTCTCCAAGCAACTTCACTTGCGATTCATGAATTTCATAAAAATTCCGTCTGTGAGGGCGAAGATCAAGCGCACGAAAGTGCGATTCTTGTGTGGCGCGAATAACTCTGTTTTCCCAACACGCATTGAAAGTTCAATCGTGCTGTTGATGCTCGCAAGAGCGCGTCCTTTGGGAGTGCGCGCCGCATGAGTTCCCACAAACCGCAACCGCTGCAAGAGCAACTCACGCGGCAAATTCGATTGACCCATGATT
>CAJACJ010000297.1 GCA_903938205.1 uncultured bacterium | reverse complement strand
GTTCATAAGGCGGTTGGCATGCGCGCAAATCCATGTCAGAATGCATGTCCACATGTTTCCTTGCATCTTTTTATGTTTGATGATGGCGCAAGACGCTGGTGCGCAAACGGTGCCGCCGAATGCGGTGCCGACTGCGGCGCCGACTTCAGCGCAATCCACGCCGACAACTTCAACGCCAACATCTCCGCCAACATCTGCGCCAACTTCAACAAGCGACACTGGATCAAACGCGTCGTCACCCGCAACGCCACCCACCGCTCCATCGCAAGCGCCCGCGGCAAATACAAAACGCAAATCAAAGACCACGTCTTCCAACAATGCGGACTCATCCATGTCCGAAGCGCCACCAGTGGCCGCGCCCGCGCCGCGCAAAGTGCGCGTGCTGATTGATCGCTTTAAAGAAAGCGGCGGAACGATTGTGCGTGAAGATGATTCGGTGTTGACCATTCGCACACCCGAAGGCGTTGAGAAATCATTTGAGAAGTCGCTGCTGCTTGGCGTGTTTCCAGTTCTTGACTCACCAGAAGGAACGCCCGTGATTATTCAATTCCGCGACGGCCGGCGCGTGGAGGCGGAATTGGTGCGCGATGATTTGCATCAAGCGCGCGTGCGCGTTGCCAAAGTGGAGGTGGTGCTGGCTCGCGAAACTTTTTGGGCGCTGGAGTTGGCGCCAACCTACGAGGATTTGCTGACGCAATATCGCTCGAACATGCCACCCACCGCGTGGCCGCAACGCGTGAAGTTGGCGCGTTGGATGCTTGAGCAAAATCATCCACTTGAAGCCAAAGAGGAACTGACGGAAATTGTTCGCTCCTACGACGCGCAAGAAGCCCACGACTTATTGGCGCGCGCGGAATTTATTTTGCGCTCGCAAAATAATGACACGGGCCGCAAAACAAGCAATGAATCACGCGGCAATTCCGCCAAGGCGAATGCGGATGAAATCGCGCTGCCAACTCATCGCCTCAGCCCCGATGACGTGAACATGATCAAGGTGTTCGAGGTGAACATGGATCGCCCAACGCGCATGGAGGCGTCGCCTGACTTGGCCAAGAAAATAATCGCGCGCTATTCCAACAGCGATTTGTTGCCCGCCGATCCGGACGCGCGCAAAGCCATGGACTCGTGGGCGCCTGAGAAACTTTTAAAATTGCTCTTCGCGCTCAAGGCGCGCGATTTGTATCAAGACATCCACATTGAAAATGAGCCGGCCGCTCTTGAAATTTTTCATCAACGCGTGCATGACAATTGGCTTATTCCAAACTGCTCCACCAGCCGCTGCCACGGCGGCGTGGACGCGGGAAACTTTTTCCTTTTCGCGGCGGATTATCGCAGCGAGCGCACGCGCTATACCAACCTGCTTATTTTATTGCGCTCGCCAACGTTGCCGGGCAAGCCCGCGCTGATTGATTTTGCTCAACCAGAGCAGTCGCTGCTGCTGCAATATGCGCGCCCGCGCATTGACGCAAAGTTTCCGCACCCCGATGTTCCAGGGTGGAAACCTATTTTCATTCCTGGGCGCGAATCGCTGCAGAAAGACGCTGTGTCTTGGATACGCGGCATGCACCAACCACGCGTGGAGTACCCGATTGATTACACCCCGCCAACATTCAAAATGCCCGCTGAAAAACCGACCACCAACCAGCCCGATCGCTGACGCTTTCTTGGTTAGAATCACCCAATGCAATTTCTTAGTCTTGCCCGCGC
>CAJACJ010000296.1 GCA_903938205.1 uncultured bacterium | reverse complement strand
TCTGCGTTCATGAACGATTGCGCAACAACCCACAACACTCCGCCCACGGTGCTGCATGAAACCAAGGAGTGGCTGGTTGTGAATAAACCAGCAGGTTGGCACAGTGTTTCGCGCCAAGTTGACAAGGGTGAGAATGACGCCGCAGAGCAGAGCGAGCGGGTTCAAGCCGCGCATAACCAAGCTAAAAAAAGCCAAGCCGAGATAAGCCAAACTGATCACGACCAAAGCGTGCAAGCGTGGCGTGAGCGTAAAGAGCCATCTGCACGCAGCATTCCGGAGGCGGGTTTGTGCCATCGGCTTGATCAGGGAACTTCCGGATGCTTGCTGATTGCAAAAACGTTGGAAGCGCATGAGCGCTTGCGCACGGCCATGGGCGGCGCCGATGGAGCGATTGCCAAAACATATTTGGCGCTTGTCAAAGGCGGCTTGGACAAGGAAGGAAATTTCCGTCTGCACTTTGAGGGCCGCTACAAGCGCTCCGCGAAAGTGTCGGTGTCGCGCGCTGGTTCATGGGAAACCGGCGGCCGTTGCAAGTGGAAAGTGTTGCGTCACATTGTCGCGCGCGGTGTGGACGTTGTGGAAGTTGAATTGATCGGACCAGGCCGGCGCCATCAAATTCGCGCGGGCTTTGCGTACTTGGAGCATCCGCTTGAAGGCGACACGCTGTACGGCGCTCAAGGTCCATCGCACTTTTCGCTGCATGCGTGGAAAATAATTATCGATGGCCTGACAGTGATCGCGCCGCCGCCGCCACGATTTGTGCCGTAACTTTTTCGGGCGTGATTCACTTCAATTCAATTCGCCAATCACTGCACGTCTAGCGTGTACGCCGCAAGTCGCACATTTACTTTGTAGTTATAGTTAACGCCTGTCACGCATCAATAAATCAAAGGAACCCCAAATGAAAATCGCCAAATTTGCCGCCGCTGTCTGTCTTGCCTTCATCTGCTCCGCTTGCAACAAGGGAACCAATGTGGAGTTGACTGGCTTCATTCCCGCGAAGTTTCCTTTGGACTACAACAAGAGCACGGAAATTCACTCCTACAAAAATCCAATGACGAACATGAGCGCTTTCAAGTCAGTGCTTGTTCAAGAAGTAAAGATTGAAGCCAATGGTGACAATCCTGACGAAGCCAGCAAACTTTCTATTCAGTTCCGCAATGACATCATTGGCGCGGTTGGATTGCCTGTCGCGGCGGCCGTTGGTCCTGGAGTGTTGGAAATTCGCGCGTCCATCACTGGCTTGAAGCAAAATATTCCAGCGCTCAACATTGCGCCACAAAGTCAGATGCGCGGTAGGGGCTATGGCTATGTTGCGTGCGAGATGTACGCGCTTGACGGCAAAGATGGCTCGCCAGTTGCTGCCTACGCGGACACGCAAAACACGCAGCGCTTTAGCTCTGAAAAGATGAGCGACTGGGGCAGCGCGCAACTTGGTTTAAAGACCATGGCTGACGCGTTTGGCGCCATGCTGAAGAAAAAATAAATTTCATTTTAACAAATAGAATATGTACGACAATTTCGCGCATATTCATAAATCT
>CAJACJ010000295.1 GCA_903938205.1 uncultured bacterium | reverse complement strand
TGCGAGCTTGCTCCATGCGTGCGGCCCACGCCACCACCACCATGCTGTACGGAAGTCGAGCGTGCAACGGCGCGGCAAGATTGGGCTGCGCCTTCATCAGCGCCACAAGCGCGTCGGCGTCGCTGCCGTAGCAGCGCAACCACTCTGGATGTTGCGCGAATGCGTTGGCGTTCTCCGAAGCGCCGTGTACAAGTAATTTTTCTGTTTGACATGGCGTAGATGCAAGCGCACCCGATTTCACGGCGGCGTTGACTGCATCCTCCGCCATCTTGCGATAGGTGGTCCACTTGCCGCCCATCACGCTGATCATTCCGCTGGCGCTGGTTTGCACAACATGTTCGCGGCTTACTTTTTTGCTGGCTCCACCATCGGTTCCACCGGCGTGCACCAATGGTCGTTGACCTGCGAACACGCTCAGCACATCAGCGCGAGTTGGCTCGCGCTGCAGATAGCGCGAAGCGTTGCGCAGAATAAAACCAATTTCCTCATCCAATGGTTTTGGCTCAATTTCAGCCACTTTCATGGGGGTATCAGTGGTGCCCACAATCACGCGGTCGTGCCATGGAATTACAAACAGCACGCGGCCGTCATCGGTGTGTGGAACCATAATGGCGGTATCGCCGGCGAGAAATGATTTTGGCAACACTAAATGCACGCCCTGAGCGGGTTCAATCATGGCCGTGGCTTTGGGGTCATCCATGCGGCGAATGCTGTCGGCAAAAATTCCAGTGGCGTTCACAACAACTTTGGCGTGGATTAAAATATCTTGTTGCGTTTCTTCGCAGCGACACATGGCGCCACTGGCGCGGGCGCCGTCATGAATTATTTTGGTAACCGCTACGCGGTTTGCAGCAACGGCGCCAAAGTGCTGCGCGGTTTGCAGCAAGTTGACAGCCAAGCGAGCGTCATCAAATTGACCGTCGTAGTACTCAATGCCGCCTTGTAAATCTTCGCGCTGCACATTTGGAATTTTCTCTATGGTTTGCGCCGCGGAAAGCGTGCTGCTTGCTTTCAAATTTAATTTTCCAGCCAGCGCGTCGTACAACTTCAAGCCGGTTCCATAGAACGGTCCTTCCCACCAGGTGTAACGCGGAACAATAAATGCCAATGGATGAACCAAGTGCGAGGCATTTTGGTGCAACAAGCCACGCTCGCGCAAAGCCTCCATGACGAGCGCTAAATCCATTTGCTCCAAGTAACGCACGCCGCCGTGCACCAACTTTGTGCTGCGGCTACTTGTTCCCTTGGCCCAGTCATGCGCCTCAACCAGCGCGGTTTTGTAGCCGCGATTGGCCGCGTCAACCGCGGTGCCCAACCCCGTGGCGCCGCCGCCAATGACAAGCACATCAAATTGATCGGCGCCGAGTTTGCGCAATGTGTCCACGCGTTGCAATTGAATATCCGCCGCGCTCATGAAGTGGCTCCTTTGGATTCGTCTTGCGCCCACTCGCCAGAGCGAGCAAGCGCGCGCTTCCAGTTGGCTCGCTGAGAAATTCGTTGATCATCTGAAATTTTTGGCTTGAACACTCGGTCCACCGTTCTGTTCTTGGAAAGTTCTAAAATGTTTTTCCACATGCCGCTGGCAATACCAGCCATGAACGCGGCGCCTTGCGCTGTGGTTTCCGTCACCTTCGGTCGCTCCACGGCCGCGTTTAAAAGATTGGCTTGCGTTTGCATCAGCAAATCACTGGCGCTGGCACCACCGTCCACACGCAAAATTCCAACTGGCGCACCTGCATCGCTGGTCATGGCTTCAAGAACATCCGCCACTTGATGCGCGATGCCTTCCAGTGTTGCGCGCGCAATGTGCGCCGCGGTGCTTCCACGCGTGAGCCCAAGTATGCAGCCACGCGCGCGCGGATCCCATGTTGGCGCGCCAAGCCCAGCGAACGCTGGCACCACAAAGACTCCGCCTGAATCTGGAACAGATTCCGCAAGTTGATTCACGTCGGAGCTTTTTCTAATAATGCCTAGGCCATCGCGCAACCACTGCACCGCGCTACCGCCAACAAACACGCTGCCTTCAAGCGCGTAATGCGCCGGCTGATCCCCCATGCGCCACGCCACGGTGGTCAACAATCTGTTCTTACTCATCGCAGGCTGTGTGCCAGTTTGCATAAGCATAAAACACCC
>CAJACJ010000294.1 GCA_903938205.1 uncultured bacterium | reverse complement strand
GGGCACGTATCCGTTGGTGTGCACCTACCCAGGTCACTGGCGCATGATGAATGGCAAACTAAAAGTGCAGTGACAATCTTTTGCACGTTCATGAAGATGGATCTTCATTGACGCGAATGCAGATTGTGAATCATTGCATCACCAAAAAACTTGCTTACCATTTTCAACAGTGAACGGGCGCTCAAGTTTTTTTCCATCGGGCGTGGTTAGCCACAATAATTGATTCGCCGGAACATGCGCGAACGCAACCGCGCTGCCATCTGCGGGCGCGGCGGCCTTGCCAACTTCTTTCCACGCGCCATTGCACCACGATTGAAGCGTGTACTCCGCGCCAGCTTTCACGGGCAAGCGAGGACGCGTGATCTGCGTGTCGTGATCGGGCGTGTCGGGTCGCACCGCAGCAATTTCAATTTCAATTTCTTTTTTCTCGGCAGGCTCGCTTTCAGGCGCGCCATCAAGCCATGAATGTTCATTCTTCTCACGCACAAGAACCGGCGGACCCGCGGGCTTTACTTTGCCGTCCACAAAATAAGCGGGTAAAGCCAGCACATTTGTGCGTAATTTAGAAAAGTGCGCCTTCCCTTCGGTGTTCACCTGACTCCATGCAAGCGGCGTCCAATCACCACCGTTGAACACGCACAAATACGCAAAGCGATGGCCCGCAGGGGCGGTCTCAAGCGTGCGATCAAGTTCAACCGTGGCTCCATATTGATCCGTCACATCCGAATATGTATCGCCACGAAGCCAGCCAGGCGCGGCGGGTTCGTTCTTGGCGCGCGTGCTACCAAGCGCGTCGGGTTGCGGCGAAAAATTCTTGCGATACACCTTCAGCGTGCGATTGAAAAGTCCAGTTGTACCTTTTCCATTTCCATCAAGCAACACATCCCACGTGTGATTGTTATCGCGGTCGGCCCACGCGGGAACATAATCACTCGCGGCCGCAACGCCCGCCGCGTGCAGCGCAAAACTTGTGACATTGCTGATGTCCTCGCAACGACCCGCCTTGCTCAGGCACATCTCGCTCCAACTTTGATCCTGCGGGTGCATGTAATAAATATCTTTAAACGCAACCCATGCGGTTGCGGCCGCCATAGCGCTTTGGCCAACGGATTGTGACGGCGAGTTCTCGCTGATCCAATGCTCACGCAGTGGCGCTAAACGCGAAAGAACATCTTCGCGCCAAGCACCTAGCGGTTCATTGGTGCCGCGATAGGGGAGCACGCGCTCGCAAAAAGTTTGAAACGACATGCCTTTGCACCAAGGATTTGTGCGCCAGGCGTGCAGGCTTTGATCCAGATTGGCGGTGAGAAAATCCGCTTGCGCCACGCTGAGATCCTCTGTGAATTGCGTCACTTTGAAGTCAAGTTCGCCGTGATCTTTTTCCAGCGCTTCGAGAACGGTTTGCGCCTGCGCCAATGTTCCGCAAGCGATCGGATCAAATGGAATGACCTTCTTGTCCTTGTCCACAAGTTCATAGCGCGCAAATCCTTGCCCCGGCATATTGGCTACAAGCCATCGCGCGGCGGCCAATTTTTCGTCGTCACGGCTTTGAGCAGCGTCATTCAGAAAGCGCTCGATTTGCCATTCATTATTTCCGGCTTTCAAAAGCGACGCGTTCAATTTGTCGTTGCTCACCGCAATCGCATCTGGTGGCGGCGGCATAAGCAGGGTGGTCTTCCATGCGCTTTGGCAACCAGCCAGCATCCCAATCACACAGAGTTTGAACGTCTGTCGGAGGTGGATGTGCATCAGTCCATCGTAAACAGATGCCCTTGTTGAATGAAAGCAATTTCAAGAGGCAATGTCGGATTTTTT
>CAJACJ010000293.1 GCA_903938205.1 uncultured bacterium | reverse complement strand
GCGCATAGATGTGCAAGTCGCATTGGGAGATGTTCCCAAACAAGTTCCCGCACAACAAAAATTCAGTCACAGCTCCGGCAAGCGCGCGCACAAGCAAGTTGTTTCATTGGTGAATAAAACCAATTTGCTCGCTTAGCGGCCCATAGCGCCATGACGCAAGATGGCGTCAAGTTGCTCCGCAAGAATTGGCCGTGAATACAAATAGCCCTGCACAAAATCACAGCCAGCCTTGTCAAGCATTTCTGCTTGAAGTTGCTCTTCCACGCACTCCGCAATCACTTGCAGTCCAAGTTTGTGCGCCATCACAATAATGGCTTCGCACAACGCCGTGTTTGAAAGAACATGAATGAACGACTTATCAATCTTGAGATACTCAATTTCAAACTTGTTCAAGTAGCCAAATGAGGAATAGCCCGTTCCAAAATCGTCAATTGCAACTTTCATTCCCGCGTTGCGGAAGTTCTTCAGTATTTCAAACACGTCCGTATCGGCGTTCAACAGTACGCCTTCGGTAATTTCAATCACAATGCACTTGCCGGGTATTGCATGATCCTTCAAGTATTCAATCCATACTTGTTGAGATGCCGCGCCTTCAGCGCGAAACTGCACGGGCGAAGCGTTCACACACACTTGAAATCCGCCTGGAAGAAAATCATTCCAGCGACCCGCCCACTTTGCGGCCTCGCGAAAAACCCAATCGCCAATTTGCACAATGAGCCCAGTTTCTTCGGCTAATGGAATGAAATCACTGGGCATGACAATTCCACGAGTGGGGTGGTCCCATCGCAACAACGCCTCCGCCATACGAATGTGGCCCGTGGCCATGTCCACGGTGGGTTGGTAGTGCAAATGGAATTGGTTCTCAACAATGGCGGAGCGCAAATCGCTGATCAGGCGCAAGCGTTCTTGCGCGGCGGTTTGCAAGCCTTGCGTGAAATGACTGAACCGATTGCGTCCTTGGCGCTTCGCCACATACATGGCTTGGTCTGCGCTCTTGAGAAGTTCCTCCACCTCGGACGCGTCCTGTGGATACATGGTTATGCCAACGCTGGCGGACACATACACCACGGAGTCGCCAAGTTGAAATGGCTCAGCCAAGCGCTGGATAATTTTCTGCGCGACAACTTCAACATGTGTTGGATCCGTTACGCGTGAAAGAATGACCGTGAATTCGTCGCCGCCCAAGCGCGCCACGGTGTCCGATTCACGCGTGCACGCGCTGATGCGGCGCGCGGCCTCGACTAAAAGCACATCGCCCACCAAGTGGCCAAGCGTGTCGTTGATTTCCTTGAAGTGATCCAAGTCAATCAGCAGCAGTGCCAGCGAGCAACGCGCGCGATCAGCTTGTCGAATTTCATGCTCAAGTTGCTCGCGCAACATTCGTCGATTGGGCAAACCTGTGAGCATGTCAAAGTTGGCTTGGCGCCAAATCATGTCGTCGGCTTGTTTCTTCTCGGTGATGTCGGAGAACAGCATCACATAGCCGTGCACCTTGCCATCGTCACCCATTAAACGATTCACCACCATGCTCTTTGCAAATATTTCACCGTTCTTGCGACGGTCCCACACTTCACCGTTCCAGTAGCCAATTTGCGAAACAGTTTCACGTATCAGTTCATAAAATGCAGCGTCTTGGCGCCCAGAATTGAACATATCCGGATTTTTGCCGCGCACCTCTTCAAGCTCGTATCCAGTCATGCGCGCGCACGCTGGATTGATGTCAATAATCTGATAGTCCGGATCAGTGACAAGCATTCCTTCAGCCGTGTGCTGATACACCAGCGCTGAAAGTCGAATTTGTTCCTCCAACTCGCGGCGCTGCGTAATGTCGCGGCCAATACCAATCAAGCCAAGCGGCTTGCCATCAACTCCGTAATAGGGCGCGCGCAACATTTCAAGGCAAAACTTGCTGCCGTCTGGATGGGTGATCCATTCTTCCATGACGATGGGTTGGTTTGTCGCCAGTACTTTTTTCTCAATGTCCCTGACCGATTCAACTCTGTCCGCGCTCAGCAACTGCGCGTCGGTCTTTCCAACAATGTCTGTTTCGCTTAATCCCAGCGAACGTTCGAATGTCTTGTTGCAGCCCATATAAATACCGTCCAAGGATTTGGCGAAGAACAAATCTGGAATTGAGTTTGTGAAACTGTGAAGCAACGCCTTCTCGTGCTCCGCCTTGGAGCGCAACTGCGCGTTGGCGAACGTGAGTTCATCCGAGTTCACTTCAAGCGCATTTTCCAACAGCCCTCGTTCGCGATCAACTTCGTGGTAGTAGTTGCTGATCAACTGCAAAAAAGAATTCCAGCGTTCGTCAGGAAGGAAATCATTTCCCATCAGTCGTTGCAACTGACGAGCGAGAAGACGGTGCTGCATGGGTATGGCTTATTCCTGAATAGTTGTCAGGGACATTGTTTGATTGTGCAAATGGCACTGCAAGACATCGCCAACTGGAGCCAACTCGCCATAGGAATAGAAGCCAGTGAGTTTCATACCCGCGCCGGCGTGTCGTTCCACGGCTTCCAATTCCTCTTCGGTCAATTGACCAAGAACAATGCGCCTGCCAACGCAACTCACAACAACGCACAGGCCAGCGTCAGAAGTTTTTGGTCGCGCCTCTTGCGCGGCAATGTCGGCGCTTTCAATCAAGTTGTCCAAATTGGTGCGCATGAGTTTGCAGCGGCTGCCTTGGGGAACATCGCCTGCAAAAGTCAGGCTTTGCGCATCTTCATTCACGGCCAGCAGAGTGCGAATAAGCGAGAAGTCCCCGTCTTGCGAGAGAATGTTCAGTGGAAAGCGCATGCCGCTGCCAGGCAAACTACTTGCAAGGTCGCCAAGATATTTTTTGTACAAAGCAAGAGCGGGTTGACCATCGATTTCAGAAACCACATTGCCAATAGACTTTGTCACAATTCGCTCGGCGCCGAATTCCGTCCAGCCAGAGCAGTAACTATTGTTCACGGTCAGATCGCCGTACAAACCAACTAGCACAACGCGTCGACTTTTGGCTTGCTCGTTGGCAATGACCCATGTGGTCCCAAAGCGTTCTGCGTCGCCGGCTAGACCGCCAGTGACCGTCACGCCGCAACTTTTCAAACCCAATGCAAGTTTGGTGCCGTTCACGCACATGCCATCTGAAAACACCAACACATGGCGAAGATCTGCGGCCTTCAGTTGTGCGCCCGTGGCGCGAGAAAGTTCCGCAACGTTGGCGCCAGGCGTCACATCAAATGAAACCATTCGCACGCGGCCATGCTCAAAGCGCACGGCGGTTGCCACAATGTCCTTGTCGGTGATCTTGCTTGCTTGCACATTGCCAGATGATGAACAGCCCGCGATGCAAGCTTTAGGAAATCGCTTGCGCAACTCCGCGAAGCATTCCGCGCTGTGAAAGTAGTCGTGATCACCAAATGCCAGCACCAAATCAGCGTCGGGCAAGTCGTTTCCACCCATCCAACTTTTTCCAGCAGTCCATTGAAGTTGGGAAATTTTCATACCAAATCAGTTTAACAACTATCCACGAGCTAGCGATTTTTTGGTTGCCGCGCGTGAGGCTTGAATAATGGCATTTGCGGCCTTTGAATTGGACTTGCATTCAAGCAACGCCGACAAAATCAACGGCACAACAATGGTGGCGTCGGATTCAATCACAAACATGGGCGTGTTCTGCGTCAATTTGTCCCAGGTAATTTTCTCATTTGGAGTGGCGCCGGAATACGAACCGTATGAAGTGGTGGAGTCTGAAATTTGGCAGAAGTACGCCCACGGTTTCACGGGTTGTTGCAAGTCGTACTTAATGGATGGCACCACGCAAATTGGAAAGTCGCCCGAAATGCCGCCACCAATTTGGAAAAATCCAACGCCTTTTCCCTTGGAAAGAATCTTGTAGTCGTCATACAGCTGTCCCATGTATTCAATGCCGCTCTTCACAATGCTGGCGTTGCATTCATTGAACTTCACATGCGACGCGAAAATATTTCCAAAGGTTGAGTCCTCGTGGCCTGGCACCACCATTGGCAACTTCGCCTTCGCGGCGGCAAGCAGCCAGCAATCTTCTGGATTGCCTTGGTACTTGCTGCGCGGAATGGCAAGCACCAATTCATAAAAGTATTCGTGCCAGAAACGGCGGTCGCCATTCTTGGTGGCCTTCTTCCACATAGGAACTAAAATCTTTTCTACCGCGCGAAACGCCTCATCCTCTGGAATGCTGGTGTCGGTCACGCGCCGCATGCGCTGCTTCAGAATTTTGGTGTCGTCTTGCTTTGTGAAATAGCGGTACTCGGGAAAATCTTTGTAGCCGTGATGCGCCACCAAACGAAATAGCGACTCTTCCAAGTTCGCGCCCGTCACGGAAAGTCCATGCACAAGACCAGCGCGAATGGCCGGCGCCAGAGTGATGCCAAGTTGCGCCGAACTCATGGCGCCCGCCATGGCCCAATACATTTTTCCGCCGCCGCCAACATGATCCCAATAGGCGTACAACGCGTCGCGCGTGGCGCGCGAATTAAAGTTCATGTAGTTGCGAGAAACAAAATCAAGAATTGGCAGGGAGGACTTGGTCATTGGCTTGGTCGTCTTGGGCATAGAAGGTGATTTATAGCAGGTGCGGTTGCGGCCATGTGGCGCAGAATGATTGTTGCCCAGATTGAAACTTCAACTGCAATCCGAGCAATCCATTCACTTCCAAGCGGCGGCGCCGATTAATTTCTCAAACTCAATCTCGTCGCGCACTTGAATATCATCAAGGCCACGTAAAGGAATGTGTGGAAACAACTCGCGCGCGCGGTCAATCACGCCCTTGTGCAGCGCCGCAAAGCGCCAACCTTGGCGTTGGTAAAAACGAATCGCGCGCGAATTGTCATTGGTGGTTGTTAAATAAATGCGACCGCAACCTTGTGTGAGCGCGTGCATTTCGGCCGCGGCAAGCAACGCGGCGCCGGTACCAGGAGAAAGCGTGCGGCTACTGAGCGTGATCACTTCACATTGCCAACCGCCCGCGTCCATGTTCAGCGTGACAAGCCCCGCGAACTCGCCATTGACTTCGGCCACAAAACCTGGCAGCGCGTCCGCCTGATGGCAACAACCCAGCGACCAAATTTGATGGGAGTGCCAATGCTTTTGTAGTTCTGCGCGCACGTTGGCAAGGTCGCGCGGTTCAATTGGGCG
>CAJACJ010000292.1 GCA_903938205.1 uncultured bacterium | reverse complement strand
CGCTCGACCAAGAGTTGTCGCTCTTGTAAAGAGGCCTGATTCATGTTCACCCACGCCAGACCGTCGGGGAACGCGCCACCCAACGGCGCGCGTGTGACCATTTGCAAAACTTCCTGGCGTTGGGCATCTGAAGCGCGCCCGGTGAAGGGAAATCCCGCAAGATTTCGCGCCACGCGAATGCGAACACTCACCACCACATCGGAGTCATTGTGTGACTTGGTTTCGCTTTGTGGATCCATGTTCATTCGGTTGGTTCCGTTGGCGGTTTTTTATCCAAGCCAAGTTGTTGCAAGCGTCCTTGCAACGATGCGGCGCGCTCGTATTGTTCCGCGGCCACGGCGGCTTCAATTTCCTTGATCAATTGTCGACGAATGGCGGCGCGATCAGCTTGTCCTTCGATTCGTTTTGGCGTGCGACCGCGATGGCTCACGGCGCCAGATTGCGCGCGTTCAATAATCGCCGCGACGGAAGGCATGAACGCGTCGTAGCACGAGGCGCAACCAAATCGTCCTGTTTGACGGAACTCCGCAAAGGTGAGACCGCATGCGTCACAACGGCGCGCCGCCGCCTTTTGTGCTTTGATTGATTTGCCCGCGGCAGCGAATTGTTGCAAGATTTGCGTCACTGGAACCGTGGGCAAAATATATCCCTTGGCCGCCGCGTGATCGGCGCATAAATGCATCTCCAACTTGTTTCCATTTTGAATGACAACTTCGTGCACCACCGCAGGCTTGTCGCATTGATCGCACTTCATCTCTGGCTCATCATAGGCATGATTTTATAAAACTTGGGCAAGGCGCCGCGCATGATTTGTAAAGTCTCAACCATTCACAACCGCCTTACGAATTGCGTCGAGCGATTTTAAAAGAGCGGGCACGCTGCTCAGGGGCAACATGGTGCTGGCGTCGCTGAGAGCCTTGGATGGTTCAGGATGGCACTCCAGAAATAGAGCGGAAACGCCCGCTGCAACAGCGGCTTTCGCCAAAAGAGGCGCGCGTTCAGGGCGGCCGCCGGTGCGCTCGCCCTCGCCGCCTGGAAGTTGCGTGCTGTGCGTCGCGTCAAAACAAATCGGCACTTCAAAGTCCATCAAATCACCAATGCCCATGAAGTCATTGACCAAACGGTTGTAGCCAAATGTGGTTCCGCGCTCCGTGATCATGGTCATGCGGCATCCGCCTTCGCGAACTTTGGCCAACACATGTCCCATTTCAGCGGGGCTCATGAATTGTCCCTTCTTCACATTCACCGGTTTGCCAGTGCCGGCTGCCGCTAAAAGCAAATCGGTTTGACGACAGAGAAACGCGGGCACTTGCAACATGTCCACGGTCTTTGCCACCAAGTCGCATTGACTTGCGTCATGAATATCCGTGGTCACTGGCACGCCAAGTGAGTCGCGCAATTTTGCCAAGCGTTCTAAGCCAGACTTCATGCCAGGACCGCGCGGACTTTTTACGCTTGATCGATTGGCCTTGTCAAAGCTAGCCTTGAAGACAAAACTGAGACCCAATTCTTGGCATGTGTCGCGCAATATTTCGCCAATCTGTTTATTGATTGCGTCGGACTCCAAGACGCATGGACCCCCAATGACAAGCAAGCGTTTGTGCGGATGAGCGAAAAACGATTCAAGAACGTCGATTTGCTGTGCCATGACGATAATTTTAGGGTTTTTTAAGAATTTCACCCGACGGAATAAAAACTGTAATAGACCGTATGGAAAGTGCGAACCGAGCGTCTCGGCCGCGTGTGGTGGCAGATCAATGGAGGAGGCAGAAGCATGGAAGCATTTCCTAAAAATCCCGAGGATTTCGGCAGTTTTGTCAAGAAACTTTTTCTTCGGCAGTGGTCCAATCATAAGTTTGAGATCGCTGGACCAATGGATTTGGTCATTGATGGCCGCCATCTTGGTCTGGAAAACCTGTGGCGCATTGCCAAGCAG
This sequence comes from uncultured bacterium, assembly GCA_903938205.1. GTDB lineage: Bacteria > Planctomycetota > Phycisphaerae > Phycisphaerales > SM1A02 > SYAC01. Next base: position 2,492 of record CAJACJ010000292.1, on the reverse strand, counting down.
GATCCCATGCGCGCCGAGGAGATTGTGGAGAGCTACATCGACAAATTAATGGAAGGGGATTCGATCGGCGGCCTGCCCATGCCGTTTTCCCTGGTGCGCAATCGCATCATGCCGCGCATTCAACCAGACAGTATTTTTACGCACTTGGACCGTGAGCAAGTTGCGCACATTCCATTTGTAAATGAAACCGTGATTGTGTTTGTGATTGACATGCCGCATGTCACCGTGAGCGTGACCGTGGAGCAAATGGTGCGATGGGGTGTTCAATTAGATGATTTGGAAACATTGGCGCGGGAAAATTTGGCGCGCTATGCGCCGGAGTTGAAGGTGCGCATTGTTGAAGCCGAGGATGGCGGCAAGGCGGCGATTGTGGCTTTGCAAGATGGCTATGACGCGGCGCGCTTGTTGCTTGATTCGCTACATCTGAAACTTGCGCCGCAACTTGGCGGGGACTTTTTTGTGGCTACGCCGGCGCGAGACATGTTTGTGGCCATGACGTGCAATCCGCCCAAGTTTGTTGAGCGCATTTCACAGCGAATTGGCAGGGATTATCAACGACTTCCGTATCCAATCACCAGTTCGCTTTTTCTGGTGACACGCGATGGCGTGGCTGGAACCGCGGAGGAAGCCGCCTAAATTTTCGCGCGCCGCTAGCATCGTGGCGTGGTTTTACTCATCGATAATTATGATTCATTCACTTGGAACTTGGTGCACCGTATGCAAGAGGTGCGTCCAGGTTTGCACGTGGAGGTTGTTCGCAACGACGCGATTGATTGCGCGCGCGCCGAGGCCATGAAGCCAACGCATCTTGTGATTTCACCCGGGCCATGCACTCCCAAAGAAGCCGGGGTGAGCGCGGAGTTGATTCAATATTTTCGCGGGCGTATTCCAATTCTTGGCGTATGTCTTGGTCATCAGACCATCGGTGATTGCCACGGCATGACCGTTCGCCGCGCCGACAAACCAATGCATGGAAAGACCAGCCTGATTCATCACGATGGGCGCGGAGTTTTTCTGGGATTGCCCCAGCCATTTCAAGCCACGCGCTATCACTCTTTGGTGATTGATCCGGAGACGCTGTCGCAAGAATTTGAGGTCAGCGCCAAAACTGATGATGGAATCATCATGGGGATTCGCTTGAAAACCAAGGAAAACCAAGCTCCGCTTGAAGGAGTGCAATTTCATCCCGAAAGTTTTTTAACCCCCGATGGACCCAAGTTGTTGTCGAATTTTTTAGCCATGTCAACGGCGGGGCGCTAAACTATTTCAATGCAAAGCACAGCAAGCGACATCACCCGCGCCGTTCTTCAACAAATGGATGGCGACAAAATCATCTTGGCTATTCCCGCCACTGATTATCAAATTCACTTGGTGTGCAATGGACCGACCGCGGTTCATGTTGGTAAAAGAATTCAAGGCGTGATTTATGTGAAGGCGTTGCGTATGCATAAGGCAAGCGCTGGCGGATCATTCATTGAACCAATTTATGGACATCCGCGAGTTGTGCAGGGCCGCGTGGTTGCTATTGATTTGGCGCAAAATAAATTGCTATGCGAAGTAGTCGTTCCAATGTGGGTTGAACCATTCGATGGCCAAAGCGCTGCGGATTTCAACGTGGGCGACATGGTGAATTTCTACGCGCAATCAGGCGCGACATTTACACCAGTTGCGTAAGTGTGTGGCGTTTCACGCGCGTATTCACAATGAGATGAATTCAGTTTGCATGCGGTCTTGGCCCGTAAAACGTGTCACACACTTTGAGTGAGTATGTATTGATTTCGCAATCACGGAGCCATTAAAACACGTTTTCGCGTGCCGTCGCTGGAATAACTCGCAACTTCACCACTGGGATCCGCCACGGCGCGTACGGTTTGTTGGCCGCTGTTATTGCGCAAGCTCAATAAGCCACCATCCGCATCAGATGCGGCGCCTGTGACAACTACGGCTTTGCCTTTCATATTGAATAAATTCAACAGTCCGCCAGTGGGACCGCCGCCAAGCGCGGCGACACGTGTGGCGCCAGCATAAATTTGAACCGTTCCACTTTCTTCTTTGCCTTGATCCATAATCGCCGCGAATTGTCCTGTGGCGGTACGGACAGCCACGCGACCGCCTTGATTTTCTTGAACCTCAAATGAGACCGCGGGCTTTCCATCGTGATTTCGAATTTCGCTAAAGCCACCGCGCGCGGCTGTATTTCCAAACACACAACCTCCAGCGCCGTTGGTTTCATGCACAAAGAGTTCGCCGCCACCATCCGACATTCCGCCCTCGATCATGGTTGCGCCATCGCTTCCCGCAATGCGGAACATGCCCGCTTGTTTGGCGTCGGAACCTAAATACGCGATTTCTTTTTCAGCATCACCGACCACGCTGAAGGCCGCGCCCTTGTCGCTCATGCCAAATCGAAGCGCTTGCTTGCCGTTGGCGTGATTGATGATTCCCTCGGATCGCGCGGCATTCACGCTGAATTGCATGGATGTTTCCTCGCT
>CAJACJ010000291.1 GCA_903938205.1 uncultured bacterium | reverse complement strand
TTCATGCTGGGCGCAGTGATTGGCTTGTTCGCATTGCGGAGTAATGAAACAGTGGAAGTCTTGCCACCACAAACCTCTCGCATCATTTCAAAGCGCATCGCGATCGTTGCGCTCGCGCTATTTGCCGCGAATTTACTAGTGACATGGAGTCCATGGAAACTCTTCGCGCAAACTGGATCGCTGGTTTTTGGTGGCGGCCATGTGGTACTGCCACTTTTAGAAACACGCTTTGTGTCAGGCGGCCTCATTGATGAAAATACTTTTCTGGCTGGCTACGGAGTGGCGCAAGCCATTCCAGGTCCGCTGTTTACTTTCGCCGCATTTCTTGGCGCCACATGCGACATGCATGTCTCGCCAGCTTTGGGGGCGCTTGTGGCAACGGCGGCAATTTTTATTCCGGGCTTGCTGCTCATGACCGCGGCGATTCCATTTTGGGACATGCTGAAACACCGTGCGTGGGCGCGCGGCATGTTGTCGGGCGTGAACGCCGCTGTGGTTGGCTTGTTGTTCGCCGCGTTGATTGGTTCCATCGCGCCCGCGTTGGTGATTCGAGCCTATGGCTCTATTTTAATCGCGCCAACAACAGTCATGATCTTGTTGTATCTAGGGGCGTTCTTCATGTTGAGGCGCAAACTTATTCCTGTTCCCGCCATAGTGGTTTTATGCGCGCTGACTGGTTGGATATTGCTGTAAAAGTGCTTCAAACAGTTCATTTTCAGTGGCCGGGTTCAATATGCGCCGTGGCAGTTCCACCCAGCGCGGCCTCGATCTTATTTTCAATTTCACTGGCAACATCGTGGGCGGATTTCAAATCCATGTCGCCCGAAAGTTGCACATGAAAATCAACCCAATGATCGCGCCCACTGTGGCGCGTGCGAACTTTGTGAAATGAAATAATGCGCGGCAGCGGACCATCCACACGCACGTGATCTTTTAAAATTGTTTCAACCTTGGCCAGGTCCGCAAGATCCTGCTCATCAAGCAAATCACCAAGCGCGCGGCGAATGAGTCGATAGCCAACAAAGCCCACCCACACCGCCATGATCAAGGCAATGATTGGATCGATGAATGCCAAACCCGTCCAACGCACAAGCAACAATGCAACCACCGCGGCGCCACTGGTCCACGCGTCTGAGATCAAGTGAATTCCATCCGCGTGAAGCGCGCTGCTTTTTGTTTTGCGGCCAACTTGAATCAACCACATTCCAACTCCGCCGTTCGCCATGATGGTGAACGCAAGAAGCAGCAACCCAAAATCAATTTTTTCAATGGCCGCGCTGCGATCAAATAGTTCCAGCGCGCTGCGCACCATGACCACCAACATGGCCACGCTAATCATGCCGCCTTCAATGGCGGAACTTAAAAATTCAGCCTTTCCATGACCGTACGGATGCGTTTCGTCAGCGGGCCGATTGGCCATCCACACGCTCCAAATCACCAACGCGCTGGCCGCCACATTCACAACACTTTCCATGGCGTCGCCAAACACGGCGGTGCTTCCGGTCAGACGCCATGCCGCAAGTTTTGTCAACAACAACACCACGGAGGTGACCAGCGCAATACGCGCGGCGCGGTGTTCTAACTGTGCGGTGCTCATGTGTGAAATGCTACTACTGCAAGACACAAATTGGGCGTACTATCTTTAATGGAGATCGCATCAATATGAATCCACTTCGCCTTATTACTGTTGGAACGGACTTCTCGCCCCCCGCCGCAACCGCGCTGGGTTGGGCGGCTGAGTTGGCGCTTGTACATAAAGCTTCGCTTTTGTTGGTGCATGCGTACACCAAGGACGACCACGGTTTAAGTGAGGAAGAAGTGCGAGTGTGTTTGGCTGGCTTGGCTGCGTGCGAAATGGAGCGCGGAATTCCCACGCAAGTTCAATTGCTTAAAGGCGCCACGGCCGAAGTGGTGGCAAAGATCGCGCGCGAGTCTGGGTCCGATTTATTGGTGATTGGAAGCCGCGGAAAAAATATGCTCAGCCGAATCTTTATGGGATCGGTGGCGGATTCAACATTGAAATTGGCAACCACTCCAACGTTGGTCGTGCATCCATCAGACGCTGTGCGTCCCGTGTCTTTCAAAAACTTACTGGTTGGAGCCGATTTCTCAGCGGAAGCAGACCGTGCCGCGGAATTTGCGGTGCGCGTTGCGGCGCCATTTGAGAACGCCGAAGTGAGCTTGATGCATTCCACGCAAGTAGCTGGGCCATTTGTGGGAGTGGAAGTTCCAGCCGTTCCAATTGTGGAGGCTGGCGAAAGCGACGCCGTGGCGCGCGCTGGCTTGTCCGAACGAACACAAAAGTTCGCGGCCTCTGGCGTGCGTGTGCAAGGACTGACCTGTCCGGGCTCCGCCGTTGAAGTGCTGCTTGATGTTGCTGAAGATAGAAACGCGGACGTGATCGTTGTGGGAACAACAGCCGCAACCGGCATGAGCAAACTCTTGCTTGGCAGCGTTGCAACCGACTTGGTTCATCGCAGCACGCGGCCAGTTCTTATTGTGCGCTAACCATTGCTTGCGCGTTCAATGTAAAAATATTTGCGCCACGACAACTTGCAAATGTATATTCAGTTCGACTTCGCTGGCTCAACAACTTGCACGGGCACGCTTGCGGGAGATGCCGGAGTTGCTGGAGTTACTGGAGTTGCTGGAGTTGCCGGCGTAACCAATCCGCTATCAATGTAGACATCCAATAATTGACCAGGTAAAACTTTCGGATTGTCTTGAGTAAAGCGATAAATCATTTCCATGACGCGCGTGTCAATGCGTTCGGAATTTTCACCAGTCAGAGTGCGCTTGGGAATGACAACTGGAACAGTTCGCACATATTCAATGGGAAATTCCACTATTTTTCCGCCGCGCAACATAGCCACTGCCTTGCCATTGGGGTCGAAGCGCCACGCATCAAGCTCATCCACATCCACGCGAATGTGTAGTGGCGTGAGTTGACCCATCACCACCAAGCCTTCGCGCAAAGCGCCGGCCGACGCAAATTCACCCGCACGCGCGTTCACACGAAGCACGGTGCCATCGATCGGCGCCTTCACTTCGCTTTGCGCAAGGTCGGTTTGCAACATGGCCACATCCGCATCGGCCACCTTCGCTTCCGCCATAGCCACGGCCAAGTCTTCTGGATAAGTGCCCTTCATCATGCGCGCCAATTCCGACTTTGCCTCATCAAGACGCGACTTGGTCAAACTCATTTCAAACATGCGCGTCGGCCTTTCATTGGCGCTGATAGCCGACTGATCCTCCACGGCATTTAATCTTTCAAGTCGAAGTGTTGCGTCGTTCACCGCCGATTGTCGCTGCGCCACAATAGCCGTCGCGCGATCCACATCCTCCGCGCGCGGCATGGATTTCAACTGCTCCACTTTGCGAGTAGCCACCTCCAATTTTGCTTTGGCGGCTCCCAATTGCGCAACCGTATCGCGCTGATCAATAGTGAATAAAATGTCGCCCTTTTTCACCAATTGTCCCTCTTTCACGGACACACTTTGCACGGTGCCGGGAATGGATGTTCCAATGTTCATAATTTCCGAGGCCGGTTCAACCAAGCCACTGCCAGCAACGCGATTTGAAAATGGACTCTTGGTGGGCTGCCCGCTTGGCGGCGAGTTGGGCGCTGGACGATTTTGCTTGTAGACGGTGTAGATAGCAAGGCCAATACCAATCAAGGCGATGATGGGAAGAATGATGAATCGAATTTTCATTTTCATTGTGCTTTTCCTTTTTCTAATGCGACCGCTTGAAGCGCGGCAAGTTCCATATCGCTGCTCACAATCCGCGTGATCAATCCATCGTCCACGTGCGCAATGCGATCTGCAAAATGGTAAATACGCTCATCGTGTGTCACAAGAACAACAAGCCTATCGGGTCGACGGCCCTGCTCACGGATAAGTTCCATGACGCGTTGACCCGTGGCGCCGTCAAGCGCGCTGGTGGGTTCGTCGCACACCAAAATACTTGGCTCGTGAATTAAACTACGCGCAATGGCCACGCGTTGTTGTTGACCGCCTGAAAGCTTGGACGGCTTGCTTTGCGCGCGATTGTGAAGGCCTACTTCGGTCAATAATTTCTCCGCTCGATCCAAGGCCTCGCTTTTGTTTTCGCCGCGCAAAAGCAGTGGACTAGCCACATTTTCAACCACGCTAATTTGCGGCACCAAATTGAACTGTTGAAAAATAAATCCAATTTTTTCCCTGCGAAACAAGGTTCGCTCTTGATTGGTCATGGCGTCTGGATCCACGCCAGCAAGCCGAAGCACCCCGCTACTACGCGACAAGATTGCCGCGAAGATAGAAATGAGCGTGGTCTTTCCACAACCACTTGGTCCAACCAGCGCAACAATCTCGCCAAAGTCGGCTGTTAAATCTATCCCGCGCAACGCCTTCACAGCGGCTTCGCCTTCTCCGTAGGTCTTGGTAATGCCCTCACAAAAAATTGCTTGCTCGACACTCATCCGCTGAACACTTCCTTAGGATCAAGTCGAATCACTTTCCAAATGGAAAGGCTGCTGGCGCCAAGCACAATAATAACCACGGCGATTGTTGAAATAATTGGAAGGTGCCAAGTCAGTTTAAACGCCAAGCGATCGCCCGGAATCATTAAACCAAAGAGCGCCGTCGCGCCTAGGCCCAAACCCAAACCAAGAATGCCCGCGGCCAAACCTTGCACGGCGACCATTTGCAAAAGTTGGCGGCTTGTTGCGCCCATCGCTTTCATGGCGCCGAAGTAACGCAAGTTGTCCAACGTGAAGTTATAAAACATTTGCCCCGCGATAGCCACGCCCACCAAAAATCCAAGCACAATGGCCATGCCAAAATTAATTGGAATGCCGGTCTGCGTCATCCAATAATCAAGTGTTTTCCAGCTGAATTCCGCTGGTGTATAGGCGGTCAAACCAGTCTGCGTCTGAATGCGCTTCTGCAATTCAGGCAAGTCCTGCCCTGGCAGTGCCTTCACCAAAATCAGACTCAGCGTGCGCCGATTGGCTGGCGCAAATCCAACCGCGCGCAAGTAGGTTGTGTAAATGATTGGAACATTTTGAAACGATGGACGTGTCTCCGCGATGCCGGCAATAATGGCGCGACGTTCGTTCAACTCCAACTCGTCACCGACTTGCATCGGACGCTTTGGTCCGTTCTTGTCCGCCGTGAGTGGTTGCATAAGTTGCTTGTTCGCGCCGCGGCTCTCAATAAAAATCGCGTCGGTCTTTCGCAGATCCTCTAAATTGCCCTTCAACATGGTGGCGGGTGCGCCAATCAGTGTTGCGTCGTCCACGCCAATGACATCGCAAATTTGCCGACCACCATTGGGCAACTTTGCCACAAGTAATCCCTTGAACAGCGGACTTGCCCACTCAATTCCACTCACGCTGCGAACGCGATCAAGCGCCGTCACCTGCATGGGCTTGGTGTCATCCACAAATTGCATCGTTGGATCGGTCACCCATAAATCGGCTTGCGGAGTTTCCTCAATCAACGCGTAAGTGCGGCTCATTAATCCCACAAAAATGGCTGCTTGCTGCGTAATCAGCAGGGTGGCGAACGTTAGTCCCAGCAGAATGCCGTAGAACTTTGCGCTGTCACCAAACAACATTTTCAATGCGATTCGAAGCACGATTTACAACTCCATTTGAACGCCGAACTCAACCACGCGGCTTGGCGGCAAATTAAAAGTTCGAACACTGTCGGTGGCGACGGTGGACAATGATGCGAACAATCTCTTGCGCCACAACGCCATGGGTGAATTGCCTGTGGTCAACACCACCACGCGTCGCGAGAAATAGGTGGTGCTTTCAGGATCCCATGCAAGTCCGTGTTCACGGGCCTTCTCCAATAATTTTGGAATGTCAGGACTCTCCATAAATCCGCACTGCGCGGACACTTTGTAGAAACCGTCGGGCATCCATGTCACTCGAATTTGCCGCTGCGGTGGCGCCACTGGCAAATTGATTGGCGTCACGCTGACCAACAAGACTTGCTGATGCAAGACATGACTGTGCTCCACAAATGAAGACAAGGAGAACGGCGTGGCATTGTTGGTGGTGAGAAACACCGCGGTACCCGGCACGCGTGGAACTTCTTTTACCCATAAAGCCGCTAAAAACTCATGAATATTGCTGGATGTCTCGGCGAATTTTTTGCCCAACAAATAGGACCCCTGCTGCCATGTGAGCATGATCAAAGTTGCGCCAAGCGCGATGGTGAGGGTGAACCAACCTCCAGTGAGTGCTTTGAGCAAATTGGCTCCAAAGAAAAGGCCATCGATCACCAAGAAGAACGAGCCCACCACTACAACTTGCCAACGGTGCCAACGCCAACGACGCCGCGCCATGACGCTGAACAAGAGCGTGGTGATGATCATGTCGCCCGTGACCGCGATGCCGTATGCGCTACCTAGTTTTTCGCTGCTTGGAAAAAGAATCACCGTCATCACGCAACCAATCAGCATGATTAAATTGATCGCAGGTAAATAAATTTGACCTTCGGTGTCGCTACTCGTGTGCACCACGCGCAAGCGCGGCAAATATCCCAACCGCACCGCCTGCCGCGCAATGCTAAACACGCCGCTAATCATGGCTTGACTGGCGATAATGGCGGCAATAGTTGCGATGATGACCAACGGAACAATGCCCCAGTCAGGCGCCATGCCAAAGAATGGTCGAAGCGCGTGCACCGATTCCTCATCCAGCGCGCCTTGGCGAATAAATTCCAATACATACGCGCCTTGACCGAAGTAATTCAACAACAGCGATGGCAGAACAATGGAGTACCAAGCGAGTTGAATTGGAAACTTTCCAAAGTGGCCAACATCGGCGTACAACGCCTCCGCGCCCGTGACCACAAGCACCACGGAACCCAGCACGGTGAATGCTTGAAATGGATCGCTTTGAATGAAATACCAAACATAGATGGGATTCAGCGCCTTGATGATTTGCGGATTCGTCTGAATTTGGTGCAGACCCATCACCGCCAGAAGTAGGAACCAAGCGATCATGATCGGGCCGAAGAATTTGCCAATGCTACCGGTGCCAAATTGCTGCACCGCGAAGAGGCCGGTTAAAATGGCCAAGGTGATTGGCACAATCGCCTCACCAATCCATGTTGGGGGATTGGGCAACTCCTTCAAACCCTCAACCGCGCTGAGCACCGAAATGCTTGGGGTAATCAAGCCATCGCCAAATAAAAGTCCCGCGCCCAACATGGCCAGCAACACAAGCGTGCGGGTTCGAAGGCCTCGCCCTTTGTTCAGAGACCTGGGAATAAGCGACAGCAAGGAAAATATTCCGCCCTCGCCATGATTTGTGGCGCGCAGAATCATGAGCAAATATTTCAGATTCACGGTGATCAACAGCGCCCAAGTCATCATGGACAGAATTCCCAAAATAAATCCCTCATCGATTGGATTGGAATGACTGCGATGCTCCATGCAGGCTTTCAGCGCATACAGCGGACTGGTTCCAATGTCGCCAAAGACAATGCCAATGGCCGCAAACGAAAGCGCGGCGGTTTGCTTGTGGGTTAGGCGAATCGCGTGG
>CAJACJ010000290.1 GCA_903938205.1 uncultured bacterium | reverse complement strand
GCGGGCTTGGCGCGCATGAACGCCAAGAGCCGCGCCATGAGCGGCTTCATTGAATTATCGCTGCGCGCGCGCGACCCAAAACATTTTCGCATTCTCACGCCCACGGCTACAAGCGAGCGTGGCTGTCAACTTTCGATTCTGGTTGATGGCGGAACGGCCCCCGCGAAAAAATTATTCGACACGCTGCTGCCTAAAGGAATTGTGTGTGACTTCCGCCACCCAGGCGTTGTACGCGCCGCGCCTGCGCCGCTGTACAACACGTTCCAAGAATGCTGGCGGTTGATTGAGGCGCTTACGACGTAATTCCCGCGTTTTCCTTTGCGTTTTCCTACGTCTACTTGGCTAAAGCGTCTTGCACTTTCTGTCGCAAAGCCTTCACATATCTGCCATCTTCAGCCGCTTCATCCAACCACAGCAATTGTTCTTTGCGTGGTTGATTCATCTTCATTGCCCATTGCACAAGAGCGATGCGCGCATCCGGGTTGTCCCGGTAATCCAAAAATATATTGGCGATTTCAATGGCTTCTTCGTCAAGCTCTGCCGCCAAACAACATGCGTATTGCTGCGGTAAATTTTTCATGAGCTCCTCATTACTCGTTTTCGCAATCATTGCGTTAAATTCGGCATCAAATTGATCATCGCCCTGATCCATTGCGAACAGTCGCTTGTTCATATCTATGCTCGACTGTGCACGCGCCACAGGAACTACTTCCAAAAATCCTGTATCCGCCCATCGCTTATGTTTGACCAGTAGGTTAAACAATGAAGTATCCATGTGGGAAATCACATCCGAGTTTTTATGATTATGTTTTGTCTTGTCAAACCAAGCAAGTATTCCATCATCATCGCCAAGAATTTCACAGAGCGTGAACCAATCAAAAATCACATCTCGAATTTCTGAGCCAGCATCCATCTCTTTACGCGCGGCGTCTCGCAGTTTGGTAAACGCCACTTGGGCTGGCTCAAATTGCTCAGCCAAACGCTCCATAATCGTGGGCAAAAAATTCATCCTCGCAAACTCCGAGTAGTCATCATGCTCCAACATGTGTTCCCAAAGCCAAAGACATTCACCCGTTGCCTGATCAAATTTTTTATCGCTTACCAAAGACCCGGCAAATTCCATGCGGGCCAGCACATTTATTTTTCTGGCGGGATCAGTGCGATCACCTGCGTCCTCCATCACTTTGTCAATCCTTTGCTTGTCTTGCAATAGATCGTTGAGCCGCTCAAGCAATTGAGCCGCGGTTCCCTATCCAACAATGCGACGGAACTCTTTGCCGTCCTTGAAGATGAGATTACGGGCATGGCCCCTATCCTGAATGCGGCAGATTGAATTCTGTTTTTCATGAGTGGCTCCCGGTGAAAGATGAAATACTCCGTCAATCCCACATATTGCAGGGATATAAATTCTATCCAATCTTCCATAAAAAAAATAACCCCTCCGGCGTGAAGCGCCAGAGGGGGAACAATCTTACAAATGCAATACCAAACTTAGTTCGTGTTCGTGCGCTTCGAGAAGATGCTCAAGATCACAAGCAATGCGATCAAGCCAACGAAGCCGCCGTTGCCAAGTTGCGTAATGAACGCGGTCAGGTTTCCTGTGACTTTGCCGAAGAAGCCAGTGCTCTCCGTGCCAAAGATAATTTGCACAAGAACGCCAAGAGCAATAAACAGAATCATGATGTCAACAAGTTCACGAGCCCAACCCTTTACAATTTCAAAACCCTTCATGCGAAGTCTCCTCTGTTAAGGTCAAATCGGGCGAACCGATGCCGCCACCAATTACTAATCGTCAATTAGTGGCTGAGAACTTGATGATTTGGAGAGCTTGCTTGAAAGTAGTCGCTCAAAACCCAATCAGTCGTGCGAACAAAATGCCTATTAACAGGCTGCAAGCGGCGACAAGTGTCTTTTGAATTCGGTAGTGAGCTTTTGCAGACATGGCGTTTCTCCCTCAAAAAGGCAGGTTTTGGCGCATTTTGAGCCAACTCCTGCTGAACTTCTTTCAATTTCACATACAACTTTGCAAAATCAAATGTTTACTTCAGATTTATTATTTAATTTATTTTTTTGTCATCAATTCATGGCCACTCAAACATGTGGTGGATGCGGAGTTGACCCCCACCACATCTTGTCGCGCACGTCTTGAAGTCGGAAGTATCTCCCGAGAAGTAGTTCAACCCACTTTGGGAATCAGATTCGCGGCCACCGCATTCAGCATGGCGTGAACCGCGCGCGTGGCAGTGTTGCTGTCCATGCTGGGTCCTCCACGCACAAGAGCCTGTTCAGGAAGTTGCGGCACATGAATGAAG
>CAJACJ010000289.1 GCA_903938205.1 uncultured bacterium | reverse complement strand
CGCGCGCGGCTGTTACGCAAAGTGGCGCGGTGCAAAAAAGTAATTGGCAAACTGACGCGACACAAAAAAATAATTCGCAAGCAATCCCCACACCAACGGGCGCCAGTGGTCTTGCTGTAATCGCTGGTCAACTTGGCGGCGACGGTGATCCACTGAAGCCCAGTCGTTTGTTGTTGCCAAAAGATGAACTTGCCATTGCCAAAAGAATTTTGTTGCTGCTTCCCAATGACGCTGACGGTATTGCAATCAAGCGCATGCGGCCAAAAGTGGCGCATTCGGCCGCAATTTCCAGCGCATTTTCTGTGAAGCCTCAGCCGCGCGCGCAAGATGCAAATGAAAAGACTCGCGCCATCAGCGTCACGGATTTCGCGGTGTACATAGATAATCCGTATCGCTACTGGCTAGAGAAAGTGCTCAAACTCAACGCGCCGGAACTAGACCAGGTGGAATTAAACGCCGCCGAGTTTGGCACATTGTTGCACGCCGCGGCGCAGTCGCTGAACACTCCCGCAATTCAAGCGCTGGACTTCAATAACGCCACTCATCAAAAGCAATGCGTGCGTGAAATCATGCAAGTGGCGCACGCGCTTGCGCAAAAAAATTACGGTGCCGACCTCACGCTTTCCATTCGCCTGGCGTTGCTTGAATTGCACAACCGATTGCCCACGCTTGTCGCTTGGCATGCCGCGCAGTGGCGCGCGGGTTGGCGCATTGTGGCCACTGAGTGGCCGAGCAAATATGAGGATGCCGTGGCCATGCTGGATGTTGATGGCTCCATGCAAGCCATCAAGTTTCGCGTGGACCGAATCGACCGCCATCCCGATCACGGCTGGCGCATTATTGATTACAAATCAAGCGATGGCGGCTTTGCGATCAAAGGCAAGGGAGCCAAGGTATTGCGTGGCGCCAAATGGATTGACTTGCAATTGCCGCTGTACAAATTTCTGCTGCCACAAATTGCCGCCCAGCACCCGGATCTTGTCGGGCTTGCCACGGCCGCCAGCGACGCAATAGAAGTGGGCGTGTTGTCCGTGCCCGCTTCCAATCTGGCGCCAGAGTGGTGTCCGCTTCTAGAACCAATCGATGTCGCCATTGCAGAAGCCAAACGAATTGTGCGTGAAATCCGCGCCGGCAATTTTCCTGATTCAGGCCGTGATCCATCAGGCAAGTTTGACCGCGTGCGCCGCGCGTTGTGCTTGCCAATGTTTGGTGAGGAGTCCGATGACGACCAAGACAACGAGGGCGCCGCCACATGAGCAATCACCCTGGCGCCAGCCGCCGCTTGACCCGCATTATCGCCAACGCTGGTAGCGGAAAAACTTACGAACTCTCCACGCGCTATATCGCCATCATCGCCGCAATGCTGCGCCGTGAAGCGCCTGACGCCGCATTTGATCCAGCCGCCGTTCTGGCCACCACATTCACGCGCGCCGCGGCCGGCGAAATTCGCGATCGCATTCTCACGCGCCTTGCGCAGGCCGCGCTTGATCAAGACAAGCGAATTGAACTGCACACGGCGGTCTGCAAAGTCGATCCGTCGCTTGCCAACTCGTTTCATCCAGCGAACATTCTCAAGCGCCTCACCAATGATTTTGATCGCCTAGAAATCCGCACCATTGACAGCGTGTTCACGCGCTTGGCGCAAGCCTTTGGCCAAGAGGTTGGCCTTCCACTGCCATTGCAATTTTTAAGCGAGGCCGAAACAACGGCCGCGTCGCGGCGCGCGCTGCGGCAAGTGATGAATGAATCAACCGATGTGGACGACATTTCCAAGCGCCTGCAAAAGTTGGCGTATGGCGCCGCGTCAAGTTCCCTGGAGCGCTTGATTGGTGACAAGTTGGACAGCGGTCTTTGCGCGCTGCGTGACACCCAATTGCCGGACGCGCTTGCAACAGATATTCCGCCGGCATGGAAAGCGCCGCCGGGAAAAATATCCGGCAGATTGCTCGGCGATGAAGAACTCACCAAAGTTGTGGACGCGCTTCGACGCGAGGTGGCGGCCATGATCAAGCCAAATGTCGGCTACAAAAAAATGCTGGAGAAATTGCAGCCGCCTCCGCGCATGTTGAAGGGCAAAGGCAATACTTGGCAAGAATGGATGAAGGGTCCGCCGGCTGCCGTATTGAAAGACGCGCACAATCCGCTGTATTACAAAAAACTCGTTCCCCCCGGTTGCGCCGCTCAAATCCAAATTCTGCTTGAGCACATCCGCGCTCTGCAAGATGTTGCAGTGGCCGAACAGGCGCAAGCGTGGGCGCAATTTCTCCTGCTGATTGACGACGCGTGGAAGCGCATCATGGCTCAGGATGAGAAGGTCACTTTTGAATCCGTCACGCGCCAATTGTCACGCGCCATGAACCACGCCAATATGCCGGAAATCGCCTTTCGGCTTGATGCACGCATTGACCACTTGTTGCTTGACGAGTTTCAAGACACCAGCGTTGGGCAGTGGCAGGCGCTGCGACCACTGGCGCAGGAAATTGCCTCCACCGGCAACGCCGACCGCGTGCGCAGTTTGCTGGTGGTGGGTGATCCCAAGCAATCCATTTATGGTTGGCGCGCCGGCGAGCCGCGTTTGTTGTGCGACTTTCAAAACATGATTCACGATGGCCGCAGTGAGCTTGATGTGGACTACTCCATCAAGTTGAATACTTCCTATCGCAGCTCGCCCTTCATTCTGCAATTTGTGGACCACGTATTTCTGCGCCTGAAAAAAGGCGACAGTGGCGTTCTTGACCTGATTCATGATGCGTATTCAAAGCGATTTTTTTCCGCCATCACCAAGTGGGCCGCGCAATATGAAGAGCATCAATCCGCCGACAAGTGCAAAAATCTCGCGGGCTGCGTTCAAGTACGCATGCTTCCCTATCACAAGGACTCGCAGCAACTTTTAATTAGCGAAAGCGCCAACATTGCCATTGAGCAATTCCGCCGCTTCAAAGGAAACGCCACGGTGGCCATTATCGCGCGCCGCAACAAAGATGTGGCCAAACTTGTGGAGTGCATTCGCAATCATAAAAATTCCGTGCCGTGCGTCGCGCTTGCGGGCGGCGATATGCAAACTTCGCCCGCGGTGGTGGCGTTCCTGGACGCGCTGCGATTTAGTTCGCATCCCGGCGACACCATTAGTTTGTTTGGCGTGGCCACTACGCCGTTGGCGCACGTGCTTGGTCTACAACAAGAGTGGGCCTGCGCCCATGAAAATAAAACCATCGCGCAAGAGCGCGCGCATCAGCGCGAAATGGCCGCGCACATTATTCGCCAGCAACTGGCGCGCCTGGGTGTGGCGGGTACTTTTTCAAAGTGGCATCACCAACTCACGCAGTCGCCCACGCTGCTCTTTGATCAAAGCGATCAACTTCGAATTGCGCGTCTTATTCAAGAAACCACGCGCCTTGAAGCGCAGGGCACGCGCACGGTGGACGAATTGGTTGACTCGCTTGCTGCGGTGCGCGTGCAAGACGCGCGCGCCAACGCCATTCATGTCATCAACATTCATCAAGCAAAAGGTTTGGAATGGGACGCCGTTGTGTACCACGCTGGCGCAGACAAGCTGGAGGGAACTCGCCCAACATTCGCGGTCAATCGCGAGCAACCGTTGCAGCCGCCGGCGTGCATTGTGCCGTGGATAAGCGGCGAAATTATTCCAGAGCGCTATCAGCCCACAATGAATTTCGCCAATGAATTCCGCATGCAAGAGCAACTCAGCCAGCTCTATGTTGCGCTGACTCGGGCCAAGCAAGGCTTGTGGATTGTTGGATCGCTCAAAGTCGACGGCATAAGCGCAACGCCCGCCGGCATTGTGTATGACGCCATCTGTTCCATGCCCGGCATGCGCCAGCCAGAACTTGAAGATGCGCAGCCTGATGCCGTCAATAGTTCCGCACCAACATCGGCGGCCAAAGTCACGCCCAAAGCCACACCCAAAGCCACACAAGCGGACACCACCGATCAGGTCGACGACGCGAATTTGGATCCACTTGAAATTGCAAAGCCCGCGGTATTTCAGGTGATGACCATTGGCGACGAAATGTGGATACCAAAAAATTCCCATGCAAGCGAAGCGCAAGAGACCGCCACGGAAATTGTGAACGTGTCGCAACCTGCCGCAAGCGCGGTCAAAATTCGCGCGCTCAGTTCGCCCTCGTCCACCCATGAAAGTTTCGCCAGCGCCAAGCCAACGCATGCAGCCTTGGCGCGTCATCGCGGCGCGTTGTTGGCCACTGAACGCGGCACCATTGCCCATTTAGTGGCGGAAAGTATTCACTGGAGCGACAACTGGAATCCGCAAGCGCCAAACTTTGTCGCGGACTTGGTTGCCAAGGCGCGCGCGCAATTTTCGCAACGCCAAGAATCCGCCATTGAGCAAGTGGTGCGCGACACCATTGCGCAACTCTCCAGCGCAGAAATTAAATCCATGCTTGCCAAGCCCGCGTCACATGCGGCCGTGTTCAACGAGCGCAAATTTGTGCGCATGTTTGACAACGGCGGCGTGCAAGAAGGCATTATTGATCGCGTGGAATTGCAGGGCGCCTCCGATCAATCAGGCAAGTGGAAAAGTGCTCGAATTATTGATTTCAAAACGGATTCCTTCAACGCCACCACGCAAACGCTGGAGCAGTGGAAGCAGCAGCGCGCGCAGCACCATGCGGCGCAGTTGCGCGATTACGCGCAAGTGATCGCCAAAGAACACGGCATTCCTGTTGAAAATTGTTCCATGCATCTTGTGCTTCTGTGCGCGAATGCAACAGTACAAGTGTTATAATTAAAAATCTGTTTGCTTGGCAACATCAACAAAGGAAATAGCCATGACCGAATCTTCATCACGCGACGCGCACGCCGAAAGCAACGCCCATCACGCATCCGTGTGCAAAGCCTGCGCCCTTGCTTCTGGCGCGGGCACGACAGGTTCTTGCCAAGCAACTGAGCGGCTTGCGCGTGTAGAGGTTGGCTTAAAGCGCCTTCACCTTGCGGTGTGGATCACGTTAGTCGTCTTGATTATTGTTTTGGCATTCGTGGCGGGTCAGCGCACGCAATCCAAAAATACCATGATGCAAGGTCGCCCAAATGAAAATGGCAACATGGGTCGGCGCAACCCACTTGGGCCAAACGGCATGCCAGGTTCAATGCGCGGCATGAACGGCAATCCAAATGGCAACGGCAACCCAAACGGCAACCCAAACGGCAACTTTGAAGTTCGAATTGAACGCTATGAAAATGACAACGACGACGGCCCAAATGATGACCAACAAGACGGTGATCGCGATTATGGCAAGCCAAAGAAGCGCATGAACAATGATGGCGCACCAAATCAAAATTTGGACAAGCCACCTCAGCCGCCAATGCCACCAACCGGCGTAAAATAAATTTCAGCGCGCTCGTGCGCAACTCATCAAAATCCACTTGGCTGTTGTCATCCACAAGCGAGTAAAACCGTCGCCTGCGCGGCAAAGTTTGCCAGCGCGTCCGCGCGCAACTCACCAATGCACTTGGCTGTTGTCATCCACAAGCGAGTAAAAACCTTCGCCTTCGCGGCGCAACTTGCCAGCGTGCACCAAGGCTTCCCACACGTGCATAGGAAATTCGCGCGGCGGAATCTTGGCGTCAATCTTGTGTTGCGCTCCGCCGCTCATGGGTCCAACTCCCATCTTGATTTCGGCGTCAAGTTGAGCAAACTTCACGCGCCGGCGG
>CAJACJ010000288.1 GCA_903938205.1 uncultured bacterium | reverse complement strand
TCATTGTTGCACAACGTGTTCATCTCGCGACTTCGTTGGGCAATCAGGGCCTCGCTCATTGGCGGCTTAGTACCCTCAGGCGTGTTGCGCGACTGGGCAATCTCATTCTTCAAGTCGAAGAGCAATTCCACAGTTGTTGGACTTAAATATTTCAGATGGCTGTCATCTGGTGAAAGGGCCAACCAATCTGCGGGAAGCAGTTTTTTATCTGCTTCCAATGGATAGGAAGTGCTTTGTTGGGGCGATGGGCAGCCCAAAAGCATGGAGCAAGTGAGAAGTCCACAAAGAAGGATCAAATTCTGTCGCAAGGCTCAATCTCCTAAAAAGGTGAAGTCGACAATATATCACGGATCACGGAGGACTTCGCAGGACATTACACTCTGTGGACAAACTTTTTTGGAGAGAAACGCATGTCAAAAAACACCGAGAAAAACCACGAAAAAATAGCCACTCGTACCGAGACCGACGCCATGGGCGCGATTGAAGTTCCCGCCCATCATTATTGGGGCGCGCAGACCGAGCGCTCCATTCATCATTTTCCTTTTGGCGATGTCATGCCGCTTCCAATTGTGCGCGCGTTTGGTTTGCTCAAGGCCGCGTGCGCCAAGGCCAACAATGAATTTGGCGGACTCTCAGATGAATTGTGCGCGCTGATTGTTGGCGCGGCGCATGAAGTTTCTTCCGGCAAACTTGATGGCGAGTTTCCATTGAAGGTGTGGCAGACCGGTTCGGGCACGCAGTCCAACATGAATGTCAACGAGGTGATTTCCAACCGCGCCATTGAATTGACTGGCGGCGCGCGTGGCAGCAAGAAGCCCGTGCACCCAAATGACCACGTGAATTTGTCGCAGTCCAGCAACGACACATTTCCAACCGCCATGCATATCGCCTCGGCGATAGAAATTGAGCGCGCGGTGTTGCCAGCCGTTGTGAAGTTGCGCGACGCGCTGCATGCAAAGGCCGTAGAATTTTCTGGCGTTGTGAAAGTGGGGCGCACGCATTTGCAAGACGCGGTGCCGCTGACATTGGGCCAAGAATTTTCCGGCTATGTGGCGCAACTTGATTTTGCCATTGGCTGCTTGAAAGAAAGTTTGCCGGGTGTGCGCGACTTGGCCATTGGCGGCACCGCGGTGGGCACCGGCTTGAACGCGCCCAAAGGATTTGGCGAATTGGTTGCCAAGAAGCTTGCGGCGGAAACAAAAATTCCATTTACAAGCGCCAAGAATAAATTCGCCGCGCTGGCTGGGCATGAGGCCATGACGCAGGCGCATGGCGCGCTTGCAGTGCTGGCCACATCGCTTATGAAAATTGCAAATGATGTGCGCTGGCTGGCAAGCGGTCCGCGCTGCGGCATTGGCGAACTTTCTATTCCGGAGAACGAGCCTGGCAGCAGCATTATGCCGGGCAAAGTAAATCCAACTCAAAGCGAAAGCATGACCATGGTGTGCGTGCAAGTGTTTGGCAACAATGCCGCGGTGCAATTTGCGGCAAGCCAAGGCAATTTTGAATTGAACGTGTTCAAACCAGTTATTGCGCTGAACGTGTTGCACTCATGCGAGTTGCTCACGGGCACGTGCCACGCCTTCCGTGAATTCTGTGTTGAAGGAATTGTGGTGAACGCCGATCGCGTGGCGCAATTGCTGCGCGAAAGTTTGATGTTGGTCACGGCGCTCACGCCGCACATTGGCTACGACAAATCAAGTTCAATCGCAAAGCATGCGCACCATAAGCGGTTGACATTGAAGCAGGCCGCAATGGAGCTTGGACATATCGATGAGGCGACCTTTGATAAGGCCATGAAGCCCGAGACCATGGTTGGACCATCATGAGTGTGGGCGCGCAAGATATTTTGGAATCCATGACGCTGGCGGGCAAGCACGCTTTAGTTGGTGGCGCTTCGCAGGGCATTGGCCGCGCGTGCGCGCATGCGTTGGCGGAAGCTGGTGCATCGGTGACGGTTGTTGGACGAGACGCCGCGGCGCTTGATCAAGTGTTGGCGCAATTGCCGCGGCCAAGTGGAGCCGCGCAGATTCATCGCGCGTTGTTGGCGGATTATTCAAATTGGAAAACGGTTTCCAAAGCCGTGGTTGATCATGTTGCGGCGCATGGCGCGGTGCACATTGTGGTGCACAACACGGGCGGTCCCGCGGCCGGTCCAATTGTGAACGCGGCCCCAGAAGATTTCGCGCGTGGATTTGAAATGCATGTGTTGACGGGTCAAGCCATTGTTCAAGCGTGCGTGCCTGGAATGCAAGCGGCAAAGTTTGGTCGCGTGATCAACATCACCAGCACATCGGTGGTCACGCCTA
>CAJACJ010000287.1 GCA_903938205.1 uncultured bacterium | reverse complement strand
TGTTGATGGAATACAGATCCACCGGAGTTTGATTCATGCCGCTCCAGACCACGAACGGAATTGTGAAATTCACTGGCGCCTCTGGGTCAAGGTGGCTGACAAACGGTACTCCGCCTCCATGATCGGCGGTTAACACAATTGCGACGCGGTCTTTGAGAGTTGGCGAGTTGTTGATCTTGGACAAAATCGCTCCAAGCGCATGATCAATGTCAATCAACGCTTGTCGATATGGAGAGCCATCTGACAAATCCCACCCAGAAGCATGCCCTACAAAATCGGGAAGCGCCAAATGCAGAAACGTAAATGTTTTTTTCTGGCGATCGCTGGCGCCTTGAATAAATGCGGCAAGTTGCTGCACTTGGTCCATTGACTTGGGAGAGCACACAAAGCAATCAATTTTATCTTTGCCGTAATTGGGAGCAAAGTCATCTGGACCGCCGGCGTCTTCGCCATAACTTTGCTCAAACAAGACAAATTTCCACTTGCCCGAAATCATCGCTGTCTGTACGCCGGCGTCGTGTGCGACATCAAAAACGCTGGAAATATATTGGCCATTCTTCAAATGCAAAGTTCCGCCCATTGTGCGCGAAGGCGGATCGGTGTTGCCCACCCAACCATGACCGAGCTTGCCCGCGACAAGTCGTCCAGTGATCATGTCAATATGATTTGGAAGCGTGATTGAAATATCGGGATCACAGCGGGCTTGCGCCGTCCACGCACCTTGCGTGAGTTGCTTCATGGCCGGATGTTGATCGACAAGTGGCGGCAACATGGCCTCCGGTCGAAGACCGTCAACTGAAATTAAAATCACGTGCTCAATGACGGTTTCAGCGGACGTGCGTGTTGCGTTTGAGACGGCTGGCTGAGTGAACGCAGAAAATAAAAGTATTGCAGCGACAGCAACCGTCGCATTTGCGAGGAACGACAACGATCGTATGGAATTTTTTATGTACCTTGTTGTCATGCTGACTTTTTGAATCGAAATCAAAATATAAATCAATCTTGTAAAGATCATATTGCGGAAATTGTTCAACTCCAATGAATGAATTTGAGGAATGAAAGAAAAACCCCGCCCACGTTGCGCGCAACGGAGACGGGGTGTCGTAGTGGACCTGATCGGGATCGAACCGACCGCCTCTTCCATGCCATGGAAGCGCTCTACCAAATGAGCTACAGGCCCAGTCATGAATATGTTCCAACCAAACACGGTTCGCTGGCAATTGCAAGGCCAACTTCAAGGTTGAGCAGTGTACCTAGAGCGCTGATTTATGCGCAAGCGTTGCGGGTAGATGCGTCAATCGCTTGATGCAAAAAAAGCGATAGAAAAATTTGCGTGGCCGATTAAATCGCGTTGATCGCTTCAGTGAGAGCGGCCTTTGAAACCAAACCGTTCCACTTTTTCACGATTGCGCCCTGCTTGAAAAGAAAAACAGTTGGAATACTTTGAATGCCATATTGCATGGCGATATTGCGATGGTGATCAATGTCCACCTTGCCAACCTTCAGTTTGCCTTTTGTTTCTTCCGCAATGAGATCAATGGTTGGCCCAAGCATGCGACATGGCTGGCACCATTCGGCCCAAAAATCAACCAGCACTGGAACGGCGCTTTTTAAAACTTCAGCGTCAAAATTTGCGTCGGTGAATTCAAGTGTGTTTGGGCTTGCCATGTGTTCCTTCTCAACTGTGGACGATGTGTCCAAAAAAATTACTGCTTCTAACGCCGGCGGACCTTCCGTGGACGAGGATCAAATACTAGCAAGCACAACAGGCGGCGGAAATGCGCAGCAATTGTCCGTGTTCCGACACATCGTGCGCGCGCAGAATGGCGGCGCCGTGACCCATGGCTATGCCTGCCGCGGCAAGCGAGGCGGGCAATCGTTCACTGGGTTTATTGCCGCCACATGCGGCGCCCAGAAAACTTTTTCGACTGAGGCTGACCATGACTGGAAATCCGGCGGCGGTGATTTGGTTGAGGCGTTGAAGCAGTTCGAAATTCTGCTCGACCGTTTTTCCAAATCCAAAGCCTGGATCAATGACAATATGTTCGCGCGCCACACCACCTGCGCTGGCGCGCTCCGCAAGGAGCAAAAGTTTCTCAAGCACTTCGCGCGTGACATTGGTGTAACTCGGCGGCGAAAGATATTGATCGCTGTATTGATCTTGGTCGGGAGCGCAAAGGCGATGCATCAGAATCATGCCCGCGCCGTATTTGGCCGCGACACGACAAATTTCTGGGTCTTCCTCGCCCCCGCTCACATCGTTCACAATATTTGCGCCTGCATCAAGAGCCGCCGTAGCGACCTGACTGAGCGTGGTGTCCACGCTGATTGGAATTGCGTTGTGTTGACGAAGCGCGCGAATGACAGGCTGAATGCGAAGAATTTGCTCAGTGGCCGAAACGCGCGCGGCGCCGGGGCGCGTGCTTTCACCACCAATGTCAAGTATGTCAGCGCCATGATCGATCATGCTTTGGCCATGCGCAATGGCTTGCTCGACGGTGGCGAATTGGCCACCGTCAGAAAAAGAATCTGGTGTGCAATTGAGAATGCCCGCAAGCAAGGGCCGCGCCGCGAATGACAACGGCGCGTGATTGGCGATACGCCAAGGCGACAAAGATGCTCTGTGATTATGCGTCACGGATTTTTTGATGCGGGCGTTGTTGGATTGGATGTGTCTGGAGCAACTTTGGGCGCCAATACGTTTGGAGATTCTTGATATCCATCGTTGGTCGACGCCGCATCGCGCTGATCGTTCTGCTCCTCTTGCTGCACTTCTTTGCGATCCGCGTACGCCGCCACAACGATGCCAATGACATTGGTTGGAATCATGGTCGAAGTTTCAATTTTCGAGCCATCAACCGAAAGCGCGAAAGCGATTGGTTCCAAGTCTGGCGGCGCGTCAGGAATTTCAATGCCGCCCATTGGAAACGCGTTGGCCGCTTGTCGAACAACATTCAGCAGCGAGCCAACTCCAACAAATGCAAGCGCGTCTGGCTTGGGCATCATCCAACCGCGGAGCGCTGTAAGAACCGCGTCGCTTTCAAGCGAACTTGTACCCGTGGCGCAATTGGCCGCCTTTTCAATCACATCAGGCCGCTGACTAAAAGTCACAAAGACGCCGTCGGGAAATGTTTTCACAAATCCGTTTGGTCCCTTTGGCCCATACATCAATGAGCGAACAATTCTTTCCATGGGATTACTTTTGCGGGCGGGCTGGCCGTTCTTGGGAAGGGGAATATCTTTGATGGCGTACGCGTCTGTGGAAATTCCGTTTTTCAACACGCGATCTTTTTCCCAAGTCGCATCGCGCTTCTGTCCATCGACCTCGCCTGAAAGAGAAAGCATCCACTGCTCCAAAACAGATTTTGCTTTTGCGCTGTCAGCGGTTGCGATCCACAACATGGCCTCGTTCAAAAGCCCGCCGCCAACCACTCCCAACTTGCTGGGGTAAATTGCGAACTGAATTGCGCTGGCCACATTTTTATTTTGTTCAACCCACGCAGGAACTTGCTCGCCGCCAGGAATCTGCGCCGCAAGATCAAGAAACGCCTGCGTTCCACCAAGCCCAGCCATATCCGCGGATACGGCGACCACAAATGGGCCGCGCGGCAAACGATTGAGATTTGCGCCGGCATGCGCGCCACCACGCGCGGATTTTCCTAACTCGCTTGCGGGATCAAGCACCGCGTACGTGCGAACCAATACCCCAAGCGGATCAACATCAATACTTGTCACTCCGTCAGTCAATCCTTCCATGAGTTTTGCAACGCGATCACGCGAAGATTTTTGCTGGTCAGATTTTGTATCGACTTTGGAATCAGGATTGGAAATATTTTTTTCGTTTGGCTTTGGGGTCAAGCCCTCCATTGCCTCAGCTGTTTGCTGACCCGTGTTACGAATGTCGGCAAGAGATTGCGGCCCCGCCCATAAACCAATATCGCCATCGCATAAAAGTGAAAAACCCGGCTCGCCCAAGCGATTTTTTAAACGCTCCACAAGTCCTGGCTTGCTCACATACGAACGCGCAAGATCAGCATTTTGACTCACAACCACACAGCCATCAATATTTTTTGCGTAGACCGTTTTCCCGCGCCATGAAAATGCGTCAGGCGCAGTCGCTGGCGTGATTCAGGGCAGCAGAATTATTGCGCAAATGAAGCTCTCGGCCGCGCGTTCTCTCACGCAAGGGTCGGATGTTAATGGAATTAGCGATATTATTCTGTGGCTCGATGCAACGGCGGAAGGTATGCTTGCCAAGGCCAGCAGCGGCTCAACAACTGATATTAATGACGGTGATGAGATAAGTCCTTGGACAGATCAAAATCCGCAAACGACTTCTAAATTTTCTTTTACTCAATCGACCGCGGGCTCTTACCCGACTTATAAACAAAATGGTATTAATGGTTTGCCGACTTTGCGTTTTGATCCAGCAACGGATGGCACTGCGGGAGATGCTTTGTTTACAAGCTATTCAGCAACTTTAAATCCATCGCAATTTACTATTTTTATTGTGCTTCAACCAATAGAGATAGGGTCGAGTGGAGATACGCATCCTTTATACAACGGTGGTGGGTATCTTAGATTAGATTATCGTAATAGCTTGGAGCGGGTCGAGTTCTGGACATATTATGGTGGCTATGTGTCCGGTCCATCTATCGCCGGCGTTAGTCACAATAAAGTGCACATTCTTGATTTTATCATGGATGCAACGACAAAATATATTTATCGCGATGGCGCGAATTTGATCTCTTCTGTCGTCGGTGGCAATACACCT
>CAJACJ010000286.1 GCA_903938205.1 uncultured bacterium | reverse complement strand
GGCCGAGGTTGCGACCGGTTTCTTGAAAGTCACTCCCGCGCATGATCCAAATGATTTTGACATTGGTCGCCGCCACTCTCTTGCGGTGATCAATGTGCTTGGTCCAGATGGCGCGATTTCAGATCGCCATGGTTGGCAAGATGTTTCCGCGGATGCGAAAGCGTTTGTTGGTTTGTCACGTGAGGACGCGCGCAAGGCGATTATGAATTGGTTCAAGGTGAACGGTCTTCTTGAAAATGAGCGGCCTTGGAAACACGCCGTGGGTCACAGCGATCGAAGCGGCGTGGCGATTGAACCTTGGTTGAGTGATCAATGGTTTGTGCGCGTGACGGACGAACGTTTGCGCGGCGCGGCGCTCAAGGCCATGGCGCCCGATCAATTTGAGGGCGCATCGCCCGCGGGTAAAGCAGTGGGCGACGGCGAAATTCGTTTCTTTCCGCCGCGCTACGCCAAGACATTTCAACATTGGCACGAGTCGCTGCGCGATTGGTGCATTAGCCGGCAATTGTGGTGGGGGCACCGTATTCCGGTGTGGACCCGCGACGCAAAAGATGAGGCGCTCACGCAATCCACTTCGCTGCGTGGTAGTGAAATGATCGCGGTGGATTCCAAGTGGTCCAAGATGGGCGCAGCGCACCGCATGCGCAAGCGCGACGATGGCAGCGTTGAGGAATCCGTGTGCTTGCCACTGGATCTTGATCACGTTGCGGCGCAATTGCTCGCGGCTGGTTTTGTTCAGGACCAAGATGTTCTTGACACCTGGTTCAGTTCGGCGCTCTGGCCACTGGGCACGCTTGGTTGGCCGCATCCAGAAAAATTTCCAAACATGAATGGCATGCTTGAGCGTTACAACCCAAGCAGCGTGCTCAGTACCGCGCGCGACATCATCACATTGTGGGTGAGCCGCATGACCATGTTCAATCGTTATTTCTTGGGCGGAAAAGTTCCATTCAAGCATGTCTACATTCATCCCGTCATTCAAGATGGTTTTGGTCAGCGCATGAGCAAGAGCTTGGGTAACGGACTTGATCCGCGCGATGTCATTCACAGTCACGGCGCCGACGCGTTGCGATTCACATTGCTTGACTTGACCACCGACACGCAAGATGTGCGCGTGCAGATTGACATGATTGATCCTGAGAGTGGCGAAACATTCGAGCCTGAATTCATGCGCGCTCCAAGCGGCCACATGGTGGCGGCGCCAATTCAGAAAAGTCGAAAAACGCCTGCAAAGACAATGGTTTCCACCTACGGCGCGGCGAGTGGTTTGGCAACTCCAAGCGCGGGGCAACCATTGGCGCGCAACACCTCAAGCCGCTTCGATATGGGCCGCAATGTTGCCACCAAACTTTGGAACGCGTCGCGCTTTGCATTAATGAACACGCCGCAGCCCGCGCTTGAAGTTGATCCCGCTACTCGTCCACTTCTTGATCGTTGGATGTTGTCGCGCGTGGCCGGCGCATTGGCGCGCGCCGATCGTGCGTTGGCGGAATATCGATTCAGCGATTTTGCCGCCGCTGGCTATGACCTGTTGTGGCGCGACTTTTGCGATTGGTTCTTGGAGGCCGCCAAGCCAACAGCCAAGAATGATCCAGAGCAACAATGC
>CAJACJ010000285.1 GCA_903938205.1 uncultured bacterium | reverse complement strand
CGGGTTTGTTGCAAGTGGCATGGATGGTTTGGAGCATGCGTGGCTATGGAATTCGCCTGTCGATGCAATGGCACGGTTGTCGCGACTCGCTTCGCACCATGCTGACAACCATGTTGCCCATGATGATTGGATTGGGCGTTTTTCAAATCAACACCTTCATTGACAGCGTGATCGCCAGTTACCCCACATTGGTTGGTCCCACAATTTTTGGAATAAAATTTCCGTTGATGGAGGGTTCCAACGCGGCCATGAATTTCGCCACGCGCTTGTACGAATTTCCACTGGGCGTATTTGGTATTGCCATTGCCACCGCGATCTTTCCCACGCTTTCACGTCAAGCATCCAATCCAGCGTTGTTCGCGCACACATTGCGCCGTGGCATTCGACTTGCATTGTTCATTGGACTTCCCGCAAGCGCGGGTTTAATTGTGGTACGAACGCAATTAACCACCGTTGTTTTTCAAGGCGGAAAATTCATCGCTGACGACACCCTTCGTGTGGCCACCATCTTGCTTGGCTTCGCACCCGCTGTCGCGGCCTTTAGCGTCATGCAAACCATCACGCGCGCTTTCTACGCATTAGGTGACACATCCACTCCAACGCGTATTTCAATTTGGATGGTGTGTTTGAACTTGGTTTTGAATTGCACTTTGATTTGGACTCCGCTGAACACTTCAGGATTGGCGTGGAGCACAACCATTTGCGCGTTCATTCAAGCAGCCATTTTGATTTATCTTCTTCATGGTCGTATCAATAATTTGTTTGACATTCACACGCGCGTGGCCAGCGTGAAAATACTTGCGGCAACATTGGTCATGACAGCGGTCATCACGGCAATCGCCTTCGCGCTTCCTACCGGCATAACCGCAATGGCAGGTGTGCTTCCAGTGGGGACAGCGTGGGGACAATCACTTTTACAACTATTGTTTCTTACTTTTTCCGGCGTGGTGTGCATGTTTGCGTTGGCCAAATGGTGGAAAATGCCCGAATGGAAGTGGACTTTGGGTCAAATTGACCAAGACATTTCGGCAATCGATAGCGGACAATAAATACAGGAAAAACAGCCCGCATTTTCACACGAGTGAATTTGGGTGACGTAATAGAAGTGGTTCACTCGTCCGGGGGAGATTCATCATCTACACAACGAGTGAGCTGTCTGCGTCCGCGGTGGGCGCAGACTTTATTTTTGCGCCAACAACCAGCCATTGCGCGCAATCACATTTCATTCTCCATAAATGCACTTCTATATCGAGAAATTCATTCATTTTGAATTCATCGACACACAAGTCAACCCCATGCGCCGTATGAGAAGTGCAGGTTGATGACAATGAAAGGGATTGAGAGTCAGCCTTGGAAGAAGTGAGGACAGGTCGCCTGCCCTCGAAGTGACGCGACGGCGGGATAGTGAAAAGGAAAGTAGTTCACGAGCGCTGGGAAACGCTCGTCAAAAGAAAGACCTCGGATCGCAGGAGGGTGCGACCCGAGGTCTTTCTTATTTTTGAATCAACAATAAGAAATATTTATCGCGACGGAGCCAAGCCTTCGCCACCAGCCGTGGGCGCGGTTGGAGTGACTTGATCCATTTTCACAATGGGTTGCATTGTCATTGGATCTCGCAGCGGCAAATGCGTGACCTTGCCACCAAGCAAATCATCCATCTTGGCGCGACCCGTGCTATCGCCAGGACCAACGGTGTTCCAATCACCAACCACGAGCAAAACCATTTCATTTGGTGTGACATACTTTTGCGCAACGCGTTGCAAGTCCGCCGCGGTGACCGCGTTCACTTTGTCGCGGAATGTCTTCCAATATTCCTTTGGTCGATTGGTCCACTCATCGCCAACAAACACGCCAAGCATGGCTGGCTTGCTTTCAAATGTGCGCGGAAATGTTTCAATGAACTGGCGCTTTGCGGTCTCCAATTCCTCGGCAGTCACTTGTTGATTGCGCACTTTGTCCATCTCTTCCAGCACAATCTTTGCGGCAAGCGCCACGGTTGGATTCTTGCTTTCGTAACTAGCCGCGAACACGCCTGGGTAATACACCTTGGCCGCAAGTCGGCTTCCAGCTGAGTACGCCAAGCCTTCGTTGCTGCGCACCTGTGACATGATGCGACTGGTGAAACCACCACCACCAAGAATGTCATTCAGCAGCAAGTACGGAATGTAATCAGGGTCATCCCGCTTGATGGAGCGCATGCCAATGCGAACCTTGCCTTGCGGAATATCTTTTTGCACGTGGTAAATACCGGGAACAATCGTCGCCGTTGGAGCTGGCGGATCTGGCATTTTTTCGCCGCGT
Source organism: uncultured bacterium (assembly GCA_903938205.1). GTDB lineage: Bacteria > Planctomycetota > Phycisphaerae > Phycisphaerales > SM1A02 > SYAC01. The sequence continues at coordinate 1,576 of CAJACJ010000285.1, read as the reverse complement.
GCCCAACCATCAAATGCCGCGTTGAGTTTGGCCAGCATGGCCTCTGGCTCAAAGTCTCCGCTGACCGCGATAATGACATTGCCTGGATTAAAAATTCGCGTTTGAAACGCGCGCATTTTTTCCGGCGTGATCGCTTTCAAACTTGCCTCGGTGGCATCCAGTGACTCAAAGTGATCGCTGCCGTACATCAAACGATTCCACTCGCGGCCCATGATTGAACCGGCGTCGTCGTTTCGCTGCTTCATGCCTTCCAGAGCTTGACCGCGATTGGTTTCCAAACGCGCCGCGTCAAAGCCCGGATTGCGCAACATGTCCACGAACAGCTTCAAACTTTCGTCAAAGTTGCTGGTCAAACAATTCATGCTGGCGCTACTTGTGGTGTCGCCGCAACTGGCGGAAATTTGCGTGGCCAAAAAATCAGTTGCCTCGTCAAATTCAGCGGGTTTCATGGTGGTTGTTCCACCTTCACGAATCATGCGCCCGGTCATGCCGGCAAGACCAACCATGTCATTTGGCTCCAAGTAACTGCCACCCTTGAAGGTCATGCTCAGCGAGATCAGCGGAAACTCCTTGCTGGGCGCCATGTACACGGCGGTGCCATCTTTCAGCGTGAAGCGAAACTTAGTGGCGTCTGGTGCATCGAATGTCAGAGGGCCATATTTAATTTCTTCGGGGCGCTTGGGCACGCTTGTGCCCGCGGTTTGTTGCGCCGCGAAAAGTGGAAGTGCGATTGAAGCCAGTACCAGTGTTGCGATTGTTGTTTTCATTGTGTTGTTTCCGTTCATAAAATTGAAAGTATTCAGTTTGAAATGATTCATTGACCACCACCCTTTGGCGCTGCGGCGTTTGGTGCGGCAGGTGTTGCTGTGGGCGCCGAAGCTCCAGCATCTAAAGCCTTTGCCTTCGCCGCAGGTTTAGCCGCAGCAGGAGCCGTGGCATCGGCAGGAGCCGCCGCAGGCGCAGCTCCACCACCAGCCTCAAGTTCCGCAATCCGTCCTTGCATTTTCTTCTTCATGTAATCAAACATGGGTTTCATTTGCGGTGGAACTTGCGCGCCTTGCGCTTCCATCGCATCAAGACCTTGACGAAGTTCCGCGGGATCCGTGGACTGCATCAATTGCGCCGCCATTTGCTTCGCGCGAGCGCGCATTGGCGCGGGCAATGCCGCCAAATCTGGATCGTCGCCCGCGGCCGGTGCGCCAGCCTTGCGCTTGTATGTGGCCACGCTGCGGTTGCTCGCATCAAAGTAGGTCTTGGCCACGCGCTGAATATCGGCGGCGGTCACGGCCTGCAATTTGGTTGGCATTGCGTTGAGTTCCTTCCAGCCCAGTGAATTTTCCGCGAAGGCCAATTGCACCAGTAGTGAAAAATTACTTTGCAAACGACGATAGCTGTCCGCCGCGACTCCATTTTTTACTTTTTGCAATTCACGCTCTGGAACCAACTCATCCTGCAACTTCTTCAGCTCGCCATACCACGCTTGCTCAAGTTGCTCTGGTGTAGAGTCACCTTTGGTTTCCGCGCCAAAAGAAAATGCGCCGGCGTATTTGCGGCCGTCATAATTGGCCCGCGCGCT
>CAJACJ010000284.1 GCA_903938205.1 uncultured bacterium | reverse complement strand
TGCTCAGCGCAATCTGGCGCGCGAAGTCGTTCGACATTCCATTGGCCGGTTGGCAATCGCTTGCCTGCAAAGGCCGCGCCTGCAAGCCAACCCGCAAGCGAGTCCGTGCTTGCGCCAAATACCGCGTGTTGTTTGTGAAGCGCAAGTGAACAACCAAATGAATCGCCTTCTAAAGAATTAGCTGGCATGATGGTTGAAACATGCCGCCAGCCGTCACTTGTTTTTTGAAATTCAAACGCCGCGCCACGCGCGTCCAAGTCGGTTTGATGAGGACGTGTCAGGCGTGGCGCGCCAACTAAAACGCAATCTTGATGAATGGCGACGGATGTACCAAACCAACCGCGAATTCCGATTGGACAGGAAAGTGAGGTGTCCAACGTCCAACCATTGGCGCCACGCGTAAAAATAAATGCGCGACCAGACATTGTGCCATTGGTTCGATCGCCTGGCGCGCCAACAAGAATGTGTCCAGCGTCAATCGCGACCGAAAGTCCAAACAACGCGCCCGCAATTGGAGGATTTGAAACCAGAGTGGCAACATTGTGCCACCCGTGCGCATCACGCTCAAAAACTTCCACCGCGCCCGAATCAATCGCACCTTGATCAGCTTTGGGCGCACCAATGACCAACGTGTTTTCATCGCACGCAACAGCCGCGCCAAATTGATCAGCGTCATTGGCGCTTGTGCGCAGAAGCGTGGCGTTCAGTTGCCACTGATCATCAACTTGTTCATAAAGAAATGCCGCGCCACTTTCAAACGCCACTGTGTTGTCACGCGGCGCACCCACTAGCAACATGTGATTACGCAACGCAACACAGGCGCCAAATTGCGCGTGCGTATCGCCAGTTGGATGCAAAAACCCAGCACTTTGAAGCCACTTTTCGCCAATGCATGTGTACAACTGCACACCGCCTTGATCAACACCAATATCCCAATCACGCGCGGGACCAACAGCAAGTGTGCGCTCATAAATGGAAACCGCGGCTCCAAATTTCCAGTCGTCACGGGTTGCGTCTGGCGTAAGGGTGGCGTGCCAACGCCAAAATGTTGACAGACTCGCAATGGATTTGACCACAGCGGAGTTGACTGAACTTGTAATTTCATCATCAAGATTGTTTTGGCCCGTCGCACCGGCATGGACAATTTCCAAAGGCAAGAAGTCCACAGTTGACCCTATGGGCGGAGGCAATGACAGCGGGGCTGGATCGCCATGAACCAGCGTTGCCACAGGAACGCCTCCGCCCATGTTTTGGTTGCCAAGCAGCGCGAAATCGCTAATCCGCATTGGACCTGCCGCGAAAATGCACATACACACACAGTTCATGAAAACCCTGAAGCCGTCCATGGCTACCTCCCTGACCGCGTGCGCGGTTGTTGTGTTTTGCAAACGTCATTGCATTGCGCCGCATGCGCGGCTCGTCCTTGATGCACGGACACAGTACAAGTGCGAATGAACCACTTTGAAAAGTTGTGCCTTTTTTCTTGCGTTAATATTAAAAATATGCAAACAGAATTTATTTCCTACGCCGATTCGCAAATGGAATTCGAGGGCTACGCCGCATTTGATGGCGCCGTGACAACTCCGCGCCCCGGCGTGTTGGTATTTCACGCATGGGCTGGTCAAGATGATTTTGCGCGCGTGCAGGCGGAAAAACTGGCGGCGCTTGGCTATGTTGGATTTGCGGTTGATATGTATGGCAAAGGTCGTCGCGGCAATTCCGCGCAGGAAAATAACGCGTTGATGCAACCCTTCATGAATGCCCGATCCATGTTGTTGGCGCGCGCCAAGGCCGCGCTCAACACGCTGCAACCACATCCGCAAGTTG
>CAJACJ010000283.1 GCA_903938205.1 uncultured bacterium | reverse complement strand
TTCAAGCGGAACTTGTGAAACATCATCGCACCAAAAAATAGCGTGTGGATTTCCCATGCTGACAAGCGTTATTTTTTCGTCATAACCACATGCATGTTGCCAATTCGAATTCGCTTTCAACGTCCACCATGATGCAGGTAGCGGAGCACCAATCACATGGCTCTCCGCCAAAAATCCGTCTATTTGGGCTGGAATATGCCTCATTTCTAAAATAGGCAACCCCATATCAACAGATATCTCTCTCACCTGCCCATGATCATCCGCACTCCACGACACGGTCAAAGTTCCCCTTCCGGTTTGAATGCGCAGCGGATTCCGGCTCGCCAATCCACGCTCAATGGCGAACTTGGCGACGCAGCGAATACCATTGCCACACATTTGCGCCTCGCCGCCATCGGCATTGAAGATACGCATGCGCAAGTCGGCCGCGGCGTGCGCATCGGCTGCGCCAACCAAAATCAAACCATCGCTGCCTATACCAGAGTGACGATCGCTCACCACGCGTGACAAGGCGGCCGGATTCGTGACTCGCTCTTGGAATGTGTCAATGTAGATGTAATCATTTTCAAGCCCATGCATCTTGGTGAATTGCATGATTAACCATCATTCCTTGGTCGCGCAATGCAACCCAAATCAACCACCATTGGACCATGGCGATAAAAATCGACATTCAATTCCTTGCGGGAAACAAAGCTAAAAACTAAGCAATTGGCGCGCGTGCTCTCGGCGTAGGCAAAATCGCCCAAGTGCGGCCCGGCATATTGCATGTTGTCGTAACTCTGACAATGCAAATGAAAATGAAACAATCCCGTGTAGGCATTGTCAAACATTTTTTGCGAGGACTCATAGCGCAAATCATTTCCTTGCACCCGCGGTTTCATTTCCTCGATCGCCGCTTTTCCATCGCTTTTGATGCGGATCACGCCACCAAATTCCGTGTCGCGATCGGCCATGTCGCGATCGGCAAGATCAAACATTTGCTGACGCAGAATGGGTGAGTCGAAAATTTCCATGGCGATGGCCATGGACGCTAAATCGCCCCATGAAAGTTTGTTGCGCATCTCGTACAAATTTTCCGTGTGATCCCCGCCATAGCCTTCAAAACTTGGGCTGACAATGCGAGATCCCTTCGCTTGGCGACGCGCCTCCACAATTTGATAAAGCTCCGCGGTCGTTTTTGATATCAATTCCGGCTTGAATGTGGACACAGCCACCGCGATGGGCAGTTCACGAATTTCCAATTTCAGGCGCACATCTGGCGGCAGTTGCATGGTTGCAGCTTTGGCTTGCTCCCAAAATGAAATGTTTTTGGTTTCAAGCAACGCTTGAAGCCACAAAATTTCCTCCTTGGTCGTTGGCACAATTCCAAGTTCGCCAGCACAACTTCGCAAATTGGATAACAACCGATCTTCGGGCTTCACCGAAGCATCCGCGAGCAATTTCACCAAGCGCTCCTTCTGTCCAATCTTCTGCAACATTTCCCAACATCGCAATCGCAAGTTCGCCTCTGTGATTGGATTGGATTCCACCAACATCTTCACCAACAAATCCGTTAACTGTTCTTTTCCATTGAGCTGCTCAATTGCGATTCGTTCAGGACGATCCTTGTCTTGCTCTATCCAAGACGCCATTGGAACACTCCACGCGCGCACAAGTGTTGGTGTCATATCAACCCAATGATGCGCGACTATGAGTTCGCACAATGTTCGCCGCCAAGCCAACGCCATTAATTTTGGCAATTGCAGCCGCAGAATTTCCTTCAACCCAGGCTCATCCAGTTTCACCAACCGTTCAAACGCGGCCAATCGCGTGGACTCCGCGAATCCGGGTTGCCACATCATGCGCTTCAATGCGGAGATGTACTCAGGCGTTGGCGCCTCGTCTAGTTTTTCCATAGCCGCCACTTGCACCACTGGCAATGACTCGGGATTCGACAGCGATTTCATTGGATCTTTACCCGCCGAAACGGCGCACGCGCTGAGCACGCAGGCAACGCAAAGCTGGGGAAAAATATGCGCCCCAACTTGGAAGATTGATTGATGAATTCGTTTGTCAACCCACGTGCTCAAAGTTGGTGGGGCAAACTCACGTGCGAACCAAGTCCATCGAAATGAACGCAATTTCATGGTGCGAGTCTAGCGGCGAATACTTACAGTCAACAGCCAGTCCTAAGTCTTATACCCTTTGGTCAATGCGAAACATTCAAGTCTCAATTAAAATTGTTACGGAGTTTCGCCACCAGAAGCTGGTCGAATTTGCCCAACAATAGGATTGCCGTCTTTGCCAATCTCCGTGGCGTTGATTTGATCAGCAAGTTCACGGCGAAACAATTTGACCTCTCGCGGAAACTCAAATGCAATGCGAACTCGATCACCTTTGATGGAGACAATGCGAACAATCCCTAGCGGAGCCGCTGGATCGCCAATTACAACTTCTTCACCTTCTCGACGGGTAATCACCAACATTGCGTAGGACCTCATTGCCTGAGACCATCTCGCCGCGGTGCTCCAAGCCTCCGCGAATCCATGCGATCAAGTCTGCATTTCGGAAATTTCCGAAGGATCAGTCTACCCAAGCAATGTGAATTTAAAAACAAAAACGCCCCCGTACCGGGTCACGGTACGGGGGCGACGACGGATAGAACCCCAAAAACAGGGTTCCAGAGTCCTTGCCGCCATCCTTGGCGGATCAAACCCTTCTCAACGAGCCGTCCCTGGCTCGTTTGTTCTGTTCGAATGGCTCCCACTTCGCCGTCCTTGGCGCAGTGAGGGTGACCATTCGTTGCTCTCCCGCGTTGGGCCATCCTTGGCATCAACGCAAGTCTTGAATCAAATCGTCGCGCACTGCGACGAGTTAAAAGTTTTTCCAAAGATCAACTCGAAGTTCGATTTCGAATTGTCTCGCGAGCACGTCGCCAAATATCCGCGGCGGCGGGCTCAAGTCGTTCACGTTCTTCCTTCCACTTGTCCGTGGTGCACAATTCCAAATGATCTCGAACACCAAGAATCATTATGTTTCCCGACAATCCGTAGCGCTCCAGCATTCGGTCTGGAATGCGCACGCGCCCCGCTTTGTCCATTGGACAACGCGAAGACTGACTGAAGATCAACCGCTCGAAATTCTGAACTCCCTCGTCGCCCAACAATGAACCGCCGAGAGC
>CAJACJ010000282.1 GCA_903938205.1 uncultured bacterium | reverse complement strand
CCGTGATTTTGTTTGTAATCAAGAAGAGGCCATTCGCGGGCATGGTCTTACCTGTGAGGGGCATGATGCATTCAATCACACCAGATTTTTTTGTGGCCGCTCCAGTTTGGGCATCACCAAGCACGATGTAGGTGAGTGAACTGAGATCAGCGCCAGGCTCACCAGAAAGCTCTGCGAATTCATCGTTGTCGGCGCCTTGTTGATCGATACGAACTTCATCGAGTTGAACGACCACATTGCTTGTGGAGCAAACAGGGTTGGCAACACCAGGGGTGTCGCTGGTCGCAGAAACCTCCGCGAAACCAATCTTCCAAACGCCAGAGTCTTCGCAGCGTTGTGCCTTGCTTGGAAAGGCGCCACCGTCTGGGCCAACCTTGGTTGTGCTGTAGACATAGTCGCTAAACAGGCCGTCTTGTGTGCTGCTTGCAACAAACGCAACGGATGAGGAAATGCTTGACCAGAAAGTGGTGTCAAGCACGCCGTTAAAATCGGTGTCAACAATTGAGCCAACTCCGCCGGTGAAATCTTTCACAAGCATGAATGTCTTGTTGTTGTCAGCTTGGAAATCCAAGAATGAGAAAAGGTCTGGTGTTGTGAGCGAGTACGTGGGTTCCGCGACAACGTAGTAGCCGCTTGCAGGAATAAGGCCTGACAATTGAATCGCGCTTTCGATGTATCCGTTCTGCGCTGGTGCGGTGGCGAAATCATCGTTGCCAATGACAAGCAGGGTGTAGGTGGATAGATCTGTTCCAGCCACGCCTTTAATCTCGGCGTAAATCTGTGTGTCGATACCGGTTTGTTGAACGCGGATTTCATTGATGTCCTGCGCAAACGCCGCGGAAGTTGTTGCTAACAGGAGTCCAGCGATGAGGTTGGTTCGCATAATGTGGGGCCCTAGTGAATGCAATTACGCCATCCGGTGCCTGAGAATCCTTCTCAGGCGATGAAACCGGCGGTGAATTACTTACCCCACCATACTCCGCTTTCTGATAAATCCAAATTGAAAGTTGCTAAATCATGAAATCATTTTGCTTTGTGAACGGAATCTGAACCATCCATTTCTGATTTATTCGTCTTTACAAGTGCGAATAAGAGGATTGCGAGTAGCCCGATAACAGAAGCGGCGACCCATTTATTTTGGATCGCCGCCTTAAAATACATATTTGAGTTTGCGGTGTGAACCGCAAGCTGAGCTTACTTAGTGGGTTCGTCGTCGTTGCTCTTGGCGCGAACCGGCGCCGCCATCTTGGAGGACGATGCCGCAGGAGGGAGCTCCGTTGGATCGCCACCAGTAATGATTGGAATAGTCATTGGACTTAAGAAAATTTCCACACGGCGGTTGGCGGCGGCACCATTGGCACCGTTGGCAACCACTGGTCGATATTCACCGTAGCCGGCGACTTGCATGCGGTTGGCGGCAACGCCATCTGATACCAGCGCGTCACGAACACTAATCGCGCGATGCGCCGACAGATACATGTTGGTTGGATGCTGCGCTGCGACGCGACGAATTGGAACGTTGTCGGTGTGACCAACAACTTTCACTTCGAATTGTTGCGCAATTGATTGATTCAAAATGCCAGCGAGTTTGTCAACCAAAGTTTTTGCCGCTGGCTTAATGGCGACCGAGCCAGAATCAAATGTGAAGTCGCTTGAGAAGCGCAACATTCCTGTGCGCGCGTCAAAGGTCAACACATCTGGATATTGCGCGGCCAAATCAGCAAGCGCTTTATTCAACTCCGCAGGAAGCGGACCAACGCCCATTTCACCAACTTGTTTGAGAAGGCGTTCGTAATCGGCAAGCAATTTGTCGATGTCGCCCTTGGCTCCATTGCGAAGACCGGCGAGTGCTTCAAGGTCGGCGGCGGCCGCAGCCATTTGCGCGCGAAGACGTTCTTCATTTGTGCGCGCCGTTTGCAAATCACTTTGCGTGGCCAACAATGTTTGTTCTTGACCGCGGTATGCAGTCAACAGATCGTCATACTTCTGTTGAGGAACGCATGCTGCAAACAAGACAGGAACAAGTGCAATGAACGTGATTCGCTTCCAGGCCATCGAAGGTTCTCCAGTAAGTGGGTCGAATGCGATTTCTAGCGATCGCTTAAGGCGGAGAGTGTAGCGCAAGTGGGTGAAACGCGACGAGGCGAAACGAGTTTAATTCGCAATGCGTGAGGCTTGAAGAGACGCGACACTTAGCCACGGGGGTTGGTTGGTCGGCGATAAATTTGTACTTATGGTTGACCTACGCAAATTCAAACCTAGGCTTGGGACAACTCTTGGTGGTTACGTATATTTGAAGTTTCACTCATGAGATAGTGAATCCAAGTTTTCAGAGTCATTCAACCGATAGGTAAAAGAGAACCGTGTCGACAGAGCAAACCCAACAACCCAATGTGGATATTGACTTGAAACAAGTCGCCGCCAAGGCCGGACCTTATCCAACAACTGCGTATCGATTTGTGCGCGAAGGATTGTCGCGAACGGTCGAAAGGTCTCAAGGCCTGGATTCTTCGGAGGCTGACCGGCATATTTCTGGGCAACAATTGTGCATGGGCTTGCGTGAATTCGCCATAGAGCGCTACGGTTTGTTGGCGCCAGTGGTGTTGCAAAGTTGGCATGTGCATCGAACCGATGATTTTGGACGCATTGTGTTCGCCATGATCGACGCTGGCTTGCTCAGCAAAACCCCGCAAGATTCATTTGAAGATTTCCGTGGCGTATTTGATTTTGGCGAGGCCTTCAGCCGCGACCGATTGATCAATGCCATGAACCACCGCTGAAGCATGGGTTCTTCGCCGAACATGCGCGACCTTGTCCGAATGTTGAAATTGAAATGTGAAATCATCGCCAGAGTCGGTGGAATCGTTTAGCATTCGCTTTATGCCTGACGAACAAGACACAACGCGTCTGTCCAAATTGCACTTGTGGCAAATTCAAGGTGTTCGAGACGCGCTTGTTATTGCAATGTTTGTTGTGATCTTCTACGCCGGCTACGCCATGCGTTCCGTCACGGTGCCGTTGCTAATCGCGTTCGGTTTGGCGTACTTGGTTGAGCCAATAGTGGAAAGTGTGTGTCAGCGGTTGCGCATGTCGCGGCCCGCGGCGGTTGGAACCATCATGGCGACCGCTGGTTTGGGATTGCTTGTGGCATTGGTGATCGCGGTGCCCATTGTGATTGGTCAAAGCGTTTCATTTGTTGAATCATTTCGCAGCGGACGTTTCAACTCGGTGATTGACCGCGCGCAGGCGGTCGTGCCGGAACCGTATCAAGATCAAGTGCAAAAAATTCGCTTATGGTTCAGCGAAAATGTTGGTTCTGGTAGCGGCATTGCTGAAAGCGATTCGAAGTCAGCTGCGACAAGTGACGCAACCGCGGACGCTGCGCATGCACATGCGACATCAAACGCGGTTGACTTAAAGGCGCAAGATTCCGCCGCGATTATCAATTCAAATTCTCCCGCGCAAGCCGCGACCAAGTCCGTGCCGGATAAAGCAACAGCGAAATTAGTCAGCCAGGCGTCCGTTGATATTGCGGTTGAGGAGGCTTTGAACAAGCGCGGCTATTTTGGCGCGCAGCCAGGTGGAGCATTTTCATGGACAAACATGTTTGGCTCAAGCGTGCAGGGCGTGCTCACCACGGCGCTTGAATTTCTCACAGTGGGATTCTTGATCGCGTTGATTCCGTTTTACTTTTGGTTTTTCTCGGTCAGCTTTCCTTCGGCCATCGCAAAATTGCGCGCCTTGATTCCAGAGAAGCACCGTGATGGAACAGTGAAGTTGATTGTGGAGATGGATCACGCGGTGAGCGGATTTGTGCGCGGAAGAATTGTGATTAGCTTGATCATGGCGATCATGTTCGCCATTGGTTGGAAGGTGTGCGGCGTTCCGTACGCCATTACGCTGGGCTTGGTGATTGGTTTATTTAGCGTGGTGCCGTATCTCAGCGCGGTGGGATTGCCAATCGCCATTGGCCTGTTGATTGTTGACCAACTTGTGCTGCCTGAGGAGGCGCGCATGAGTTGGATGTGGATTGTGGTTGGCCCGTCGCTGGTGTATGCGATCGTGCAATTATTAGAGGGATATGTGCTGATTCCCGTGATCGCTGGACGTGCCACTGACTTGGGTCCCGTCAGTATTTTTGTGGCTGTTCTTGCGGGCGCCGCGCTTGCGGGCGTGTACGGAATGTTGCTCAGCATTCCAGTTGCAGCGTGCCTGAAGATTTACGGGCGCGAAGTGATCATGCCGCGCGTGAAAGCGTGGAGCAGTGGCGAGGCCGACGATTTGTTGCCCCTGAATTAGCGCTTTTTGCGCGACTTAAATTTGCTCTTGATGCTTTCAGTGTGAGTGGATTTGCGTCCCATCAACGCGCCAAGATTTGGCATGCCGCCTGGTCCACCTGAAGCCATGTCTTTCATGGCTTTCATTTTTCCAAACGCGCCAAGGCCCGCCAGTTGCGTGGTCATTTTTTGCATGACCTCAAATTGCTTCACAAGTTTGCCCACTTCCGCGATGGTGGAACCACTGCCCGCGGCAATGCGGCGCGCGCGGCTTTTCTGTTGATCAACGCAGCGCACATCCTTGCGCTCGGCGGCGGTCATGCTGCGGGCAATGCCTTCAATGCGATCAAGTTGCTTGTCATCCACGTTGACATCTTTCATCATGGATCCGACGCCTGGAAGCATGCCCAAAATTTGTTTCATGGGACCCATGCGTCGCAGTGATTTCAGTTGCGACAGAAAATCATCCATGGTGAACTGGCCTTTGGCCATGCGTTCGGCCATGCGCTCGGCTTCATCTTGGTCGACTTCTTTTTGCGCCTTTTCCACCAGGCTGACCACGTCGCCCATGCCCAACATGCGGCCGGCAATGCGCTCTGGATGGAATGGTTCAAGCGCGTCAAAGCGCTCGCCCACGCCCACGAAAAGAATGGGCGCGCCCGTGACATATTTCACGCTGAGCGCGGCGCCGCCACGACTATCGGAGTCGAACTTGCTGAGAATGATGCCGTCGACATGCAATTGCTCATGGAAAGATTTCGCCGCGATGAGCGCGTCTTGACCGGCCATGGAATCAACGACCAACAATGTTTGATGCGCCTCGGTGGCGCGACGAACGCCTTGCAGTTCACGCATGAGCGTGTCATCCACATGCAAGCGACCCGCGGTGTCGACAATGAGCGTGTCAAAGCGGCCTTCACGCGCTGCGCGATACGCGCGTTGCGCCACGCCAACCGCCACGCCAACGGCTTTGCCATATTCCGCGCACTTGTCGGGTTCACCAAAGAAAGCCACGCGCGCTCCGCCTTTGCCTTCGGCGGCAACTTGCTCGGTGACGATGCGCAATTGTTCAACGGCGGCGGGTCGTTGCAAATCGCACGCGGCAACCAGAACGCTGCGGCCTTGCTCACTCAGGCGCGCAGCTAATTTTCCAGCGGTAGTGGTTTTGCCCGCGCCTTGCAAGCCGCACAACAGAACCACGGTGGGTCCAGGCGTGACAGACATGATGTTGGGGTCGACAGGCCCCATCAAGCTCACCAATTTTTTGTGAACCAAACCCACAATTTCTTGCGCGGGATTGAGGCTCTTGGTGACGTCGCTGCCAATCGCTTCTTGCACAACGGAGTCGCAGAAGTCGCGCACCACTTCAACATGCACGTCAGCTTCAAGCAACGCGGTGCGGACATCCGCCATGGCCTCGCGCACATTCTCTTCGGTGATTTTTCCGCGGCCAGAAAGCCGTCGAAGCGCGCCACCTAATTTTTCAGAGAGTGATTCAAACATGATTGGGGAATCCTAGGCGAAAGTCGCTTTGAAGCAGGACGCAATAAAGAATGAAGACCGAGGTCAGGACGCAGGCTTATGAAACGCGAGCCGTGCTTTGCGTGGACGCACGCGCGGCTTTGGGTGCGGCTTCAACTACTGCGCGAATGGTGCGCGCGATACTGCTCGCATCAATCCCGGCTTCTACCAGTTGGTCACGGCGCTCGCCTTGATAAATCCATTGATCAGGCAATCCCATGCGGGTGATAAGCCGCGTGTCTAGGCCGCGTTCATTGCAGGCCTCCAGCACGCAACTTCCAAATCCACCGCGCACGGAATGATCTTCAACAGTGACCACGGGAATATTTTTGCTGAGCAGCGATTCAAGAAGTTGAATATCAACTGGCTTGGCGAAGCGCGCGTCGTACAAGTTGACGCGATATTCGCTGTCAAGAGATTGCAGGGCGGTTGCGCCTTCAATGGCCATGACGCCGTAAGCCAAGATTGCGACATCTGGAGAAGCGTGTTCAACCAACGACCGCGCCTTGCCCAAAACAAATTCAGGACACGCGGCCTTGGTGAACAAATCGCTGACGGCTTCACGTGGATAGCGAAGCGCGCTTAAGCCCGCGTCATGCTTGCGCATAAATTCAAGCGCGGCTTTCAGGCTGGGCTCATCCATGGCGGCCATAAGAACGGCGTTTGGAAGCGAAGCGAGCAAAGAAATATCGCAGAAGCCGTGATGCACGGCGCCGTCGTTGCCAACCAAGCCAGCGCGATCAAGCAACAAGCGAACAGCGAGACCTTGCAGCGCGACTTCTTGGAAAGCTTGATCGAAAGCGCGTTGCATGAACGTGCTGTACACGGCGAAGAAAGGTTTCCAACCAGTCTTTGCAAGACCAGCCATCATGTCTAGAGCATGGCTTTCGCAAATGCCCGAGTCCCAAGTGCGCTCTGGAAACGCTGCTGCAACTTTGGAAATTCCAGTGCCGTCCGGCATGGCCGCGGTGCACGCGACAACTTTTGGATCGCGCTTCATGACTTCCGTCAGCGCCTCGCCGACAGCGCTTGTGAAAGAGCGCGAACTTTTCTTCAACTCAATGCGGCAGCCTTCGCTTTCCATGTCAGGCACGGAGAACGGACCTGGCGAATGCGTTGCCGATGGATCGGATTCGCAGAATGAAAAACCCTTGCCTTTGACGGTCTTCACATGCAAAACCATTGGGCGGTCGAAGTGCTTTGCCTCGGTGAAGAATTCAATGAGCGAATTAAAATCATGGCCATCGATTGGACCCACGGCAACAATTCCAAAGTGCTCAAACCATGCGTCGTGGCTGATGGCGGCTTTGCTCATGTCGCCCATGCGGTGATACAGCTCCGACATTTCGCGGCCGCCAGGAATAAGTTTGGCGACATCCTTGGCGCGCTTTTTAAATTCCGCGTAGCCGTGACTCATGCGTAGACGATCGAAATAGGTGGCCAGCGCGCCTTGGGGCTTGGCGATGCTCATGCCGTTGTCGTTGAGAACCACAAGGAATTGACGGCGCAATGTGCCTGCGCTGTTGAGACCTTCCATGGCGAGACCGTTGACAATACTGGCGTCGCCAATGAGCGACACAACACGGCGGCCGTTGGGATTTGTGCCATCAAAGCCGTCGCCGTTGAGCGTGTCGCCGCGCGCCATTCCGACGGCGGTGGAAATTGCGGTGCCGGCGTGGCCGACGCTGAAAAGGTCGTAAGCGCTTTCGCGCGGCTCTGGAAAACCAGCCATGCCATCGCGTTGGCGAAGTCGTGACAAAAGTGGTTGGCGACCCGTGAGCAGTTTGTGCGTGTAGCACTGGTGGCCAACATCCCACAACATGCGGTCGCGGCTGAAGTCAAACACATAATGCATTGCGATGGTGAGTTCAACCACGCCAAGATTTGGCGCAAGATGTCCGCCTGAAGTCATGCACTGATCACAAATGGCTTTGCGAACTTCGGCGGCGAGTTGAGGCAATGCGGAGGGCGCCAGAGCTTTGAGGTCGGCGGGGGAATGAATCGTTGGAAGAATTTGCATGTCTTAGATCGGTGTGAAAGGCGAAATGCCTGATGAGAAGTCTAGCGAAAGTTTCCTTGAAAGTCACGCATTTATGCAAAAATTTGGTGTGGAAATGAGCCGCGCGGATTTACGGAATATTGCAAGGCGATTGAGCGGAGTTTTTGAGCGCTTGGCTTTGAAGTTTGCATATGTAGCCCGTACAAAATCACTTTGTCCGAGTGGCAAGCGCTTGAGCCATGACTCGCAGAGGTTGGGCCAAGGCGCCCAGCGGCTTGAGAAGTTGCTCGCTTTGCTCGAGCAGTTCCTTGACATGGTTACGGCTCCAATCCACGCCGTGAATTTTGGGATAGGTCATTTTCCCTTGAGCCTCATCTTTGCCGGCGGATTTACCAAGATGCTCGCTGGATTGCGTCTGATCCAAAATATCGTCGACCACTTGAAACATAAGTCCCATGGTCTCGCCCCAACGCGTCAGGCGATCAAGCGTGTCGGGGTTTGCGGCGGCGGCGAACGCGCCCATGCGGCAAGCGGCGCGAATGAGCGCGCCTGTTTTGTGGCGGTGAATAAGTTCAAGTTGTTGCGCGGGGTTGAAGTCCTTGGGAAATCCGCCAAGCGTGTCGAGCACTTGGCCGGAAATCATTTCAGTGGTTGCGCCGGCAAGTTCATGCGCAATGTGCGCCGCGCCAATTGTGCAGGAAAGCGCCTGTTCCATGGCGATTGAAAGTAGCGCGTCGCCCGCGAGAATGGCCAGCGCCTCGCCAAACGCGATATGCGTTGTTGGTCGACCGCGGCGCAGAGCGTCGTTGTCAAGCGCGGGCAAATCATCATGCACCAAACTGAAGGCGTGGATCATTTCAATGGCGACAGCGGCGGGCATGGCGTGTTGCATGTTTCCATTTGCCGCCGCGCAACAATGCAGGCACAACAATGGGCGCACGCGTTTTCCGCCGCCCAAGAGCGCGTACTGCGTGGCCTCTTTCAGTTTGGCCGCGAGTGATCGAGTGGCGATGGTTTGCGTGAGCGCGCGTTCAACATGCGCAAGCAATTCTTCGTCGTTCACAATTTGTTGAGTCTTCAATTCAAGCATCGTTGGCAGTATATAAAGTTGCCGAGAGTGCCTATGATGCCGCCCATGAGTAGCGCATTCAACGAGTTTCTAGGATTTATTCAGCACGGCGGATTCATTATGTATCCGCTTTTATTCTTGGCCATTTTTTCGCTGTCACTCACCGTGGAGCGGATTATTTTCTGGACCAAGACCGGAAGTCGCAAGTCGAAAAACCAAGTGGACGCATTGGTGGAGGCCCTGCGCGCTGGCAAGCGTGACAAGGTGATTCAATTGTGCGATGGAAGTACGCTGCCAGACATGGCCGTTGCGGCGCGCATGGTGATTGATGGCAGCGATGACAGCGTGGCCTCGGCGGCGGCTGAAATTCAGCGCCATCGTCTTGAACGGTTCTCAGTGATTTTGTCCACCATTATCACAGCCAGCCCCATGATTGGAATTTTGGGAACGGTGATTGGAATTATTAAAAGCTTTCAAGTGCTTGGCAACACAAGTGGTTTGGCTGATCCGCGCGGAGTCTCCGGCGGAATTGGCGAGGCGTTAATCACCACGGCCAGCGGTCTTGCGGTGGCGTTGCTGACGCTCTTTCCGTACATGGCCTTCAAGGGTTTAGCGGATCGCGGACTGGGACGAATGGAATCCGTTATCGCGGCGGCGCAAATTGGTTTGCCGCGTCGGCCAACTCGATTAAAGGAATTGGACGAGAGCAACGCGGCCATGCAACGGGAACCCGCGGAAGCCACGCGTTGAACGGAAATCTGAAACTTGCGTTTCTAAAAGGCGTTGGGGAGCCATTTGAATTCACTCCCGATATGTCTGTCACCATTGGCCGCGCAAACGATAGCGGGGTGCACCTGAATGATCCGCATGTTTCGCGTCGCCATGCCACGCTGAATTGCATTGAAGACAAGTGGACTTTGGTGGACAACGGATCGCGCCATGGAACGCGCATCAATGGATCTTTGCTTTCGGCGCAAGAGCCTTGCGTTCTTGCGCATGGGGATCAAATTTCAATTTCGCCATTTGTCTTACGCGTTGATTTGGGCGGCCAGGCCATGACGCTTATTCATGTTTCCGCCGCTGATTCAGGCAGCGAAATTCAATTGATTGCGCAAGACGAACTCGCCAATTTGGCCGGCCAGCGCTTGAATGTGTTGTTGGATGTGGCGGCAAAATTGCAGGAGGCAAACGATGAGAAAATGTTAGCTTTCACGGCGGTTTCCTCATTGTTGTTGGGCACCGGATTTGGTCGCGCCATGTTGCTTCGGGGACACGACGGCACCACGTATGAAATGCTTGCCACCGCCACGCAAGATAAGAACAAGAATGTCGAAACTAGGATCAGCAGCACTTTGCTGCGCGCTGCCGCGGCGGGAAAGCCAGTGCGACTGGACAAGGCCGCTGGCATGAACATGTCTGAGAGCATGATGGATGAGGGCGTGACGGTTGCTCTCTGCGTTCCAATTATGTTGGGCGCAAGTGTTG
>CAJACJ010000281.1 GCA_903938205.1 uncultured bacterium | reverse complement strand
GGCCACAGGCATGGTGATCCAGAACAACAACGGTTGATCCATTGGAATTTCCAAATCAGTTTTCATGTTGGTCTTCAAGATGGCTTGAATGGCTTTGGATGGCGCAACAACGCCGCGTACTGGTCCGCCTATGGTGCCAAGTTGCGTTGTCAACGCTTCGGCGGCGGCGGCGTTTGGAATGTAAATCACAGCTACGGCGTCGGCGGGAACCAACGCGGCAAGATCCGCGGGCACATCAATGGTTGGACCAATGTTCGCGCTTTTGGTGACGGCGATTGGCGCAGCATTTTTCGCGGCGGGTTCCATAGCCGATGTTTTTTTCATAGCGGGCGCGGCCGTCGCAGTTGGTGTGACTGTTGGCGCTTGCATGAAGAGAACGCTGAGAAGTGTTGCGATAATCATTGGTGATGCTCCGTGGAATTGCGAAAGTGTCGACCCAGACTTGGGAAGACAATGCTAACCACTTCTAATTCGCACTGAACGGCGGGCAAAAGCGTGCGATTGCTGAGGTGATTTCACGCAACGATATTCACAAGCCGCCCTGGAACCACGATGATTTTCTTGGGGGTTTTTCCCGCAAGCATTTCAATGACTTTGGGGTCGGCCAACGCCATCTTTTCTATGGCGGCAGCGTCCGCGCTAGAGGGCACAAGCAGGCGCGTTTTCACTTTGCCACACAGTTGAACGGCAAGTTCAATTTCGTCGTCGACTAAAAGCGCGGCATCAAAAGTTGGCCAACTTGCGGTGGCAAGCGCATCGGCGCAACCAAGCTTGTTCCAAATTTCCTCCGCGAAGTGTGGCGCGAATGGGGCCAGCAATTTCATAAAGCGAATCAGTTGATCGCGCGTCAAGCCGCCGTCGGTCGCGCTGGCCAACGTTGTGCTTCGCGTGGCTGCGTTGACCACTTCAATCAGCGTGGCGATTGCGGTGTTGAATGCAAGTCGTTCAATGTCCTCGCCAACTTTCTTGCTGGCGCGGTGCAGAAGTTTTTCAATCGCGGCGTCAGGCTTGGTTGCCAACACTAATTCACCCGTGCGCTCATCAACCGCAAGGCGCCACGCGCGCTGCAGAAAACGGAAGCTGCCGGCAATATCGCGCGTGTTCCACGGCTTGGATGCTTCAAGCGGCCCCATGGACATTTCGTACAGGCGGAATGTGTCGGCGCCAAAGTTGGCGATCACATCGTCTGGGTTCACAACATTCTTCAAGCTCTTGCTCATTTTGGCAATGACTTGCTTGACGGATTGACCCGTGGATTTTTCAGTGAACACGCCGTCGCTGATTTCTTGAACCGTGTCGGCGGGCGCAAGCGAACCATCGGCGCGCTGATACGCGAAGCTGGTGATCATGCCTTGGTGAAAAAGTTTCGCGAACGGCTCTGGCGTGGTGACATGACCCAAATCAAAAAGCACTTTGTGCCAGAAGCGCGCGTAGAGCAAATGCAATACGGCATGCTCGGATCCGCCCACATACAAGTCAACGCCGCGCTCGCCCATCCAATATTTTTCAGCTTCTTTGCTGACAAAACGCGTGGTGTTTTTCGGATCGCAATAGCGCAGGTAATACCAGCATGAACCAGCCCAATTTGGCATGGTGTTGGCCTCGCGCTTCACGGGAGTTTGCGGCGGCAAGTCGGCGGCACTGACGCCAGCGAGACCCGCGGTTGTGTTGATCCACTCAACGGCCTTGCCAAGTAACGGCCGCGGCGTGTCGCTTTCGGTGGGCTTGAAATCTTCAAGCTCTGGCAAACGAACTGGCAGCGCGCTTTCTGAAATGGCGTAGGGCAATCCGTCTGGCGCAAACACAACGGGAAAAGGTTCACCCCAATAACGCTGACGACTGAAGAGCCAATCGCGCAAGCGATAATTCACGCGCTTCTTTCCAATGCCGCGCTGCTCTAGCCATGCGATTATTTTTTCTTTAGCCGCGGCGGTGGGTAGTTCGTTCAGTGACACTTCCGCGTTGCTGCTGGCGGTTGCAATTCCTTCGCCGCCGTAAGCAGCCTGCGTTTCAACGGCGTCGCCACCCAATGTGGACGCGCCTTGATATTCACCTGAAACAACTTTGGACTGTTCAGTGGCATCGTGTGGCGGCAACACCACGATGCGAATTGGAAGGTTGAATGCTTTGGCGAATTCGTAATCGCGCGGATCGTGGGCGGGCACCGCCATGATGGCGCCGGTGCCGTAATTCAGAAGCACGTAGTCGGCGGTCCAAATTGGAATGCTGGCGCCAGTGGCTGGATTTATGGCAAAAATACCCAGAAATACACCAGTTTTTATTTTGCTGTCGGATTGGCGATCAATATCGGAGCGTCGGCGAGAGGCCGCGACGTAGTCGTTGATTTCTTTGTGGGCTACAGGATTGGCGCGCTCCATGGCGCGCTTGACCAATGGATGTTCTGG
>CAJACJ010000280.1 GCA_903938205.1 uncultured bacterium | reverse complement strand
TGATTTCACACGAGCAATCTTGCCCCGGTGGAGTATGGATGCAAGACGCGTTGACTGAAGATGTTTTGGCGGCGTTTCCACCGAGTTCGTTTTTTGAATCCACTGGCGACGTGGCTACGGTTGTGACCGAGTTGAACAATTCACCCAAAGACAGTCGCCGCGTGCTGATCCATTACACGGGAGTTGAACCCTTGCACGATGTTGCAACCGCCATTCGCACGGCGCACCCCACCGACAACGTCTTCACACTTGCGCTTGTGTCAAGTTCGGTGCGTTTCTTGCGCAATGAAGATGTGCGCAAAGCGGATGTCGTGGCGTACACCGCCCCAACGCGCGTGGTTCCACCAAGTGATTTACAAAGTGATCAACCGCGATCCCCCAAAGATTTAAAAATTAGAAAATAATAAAATCCGCGCCGTGCTGGGAGCGCGCGAAATGAATCGCTGATTTCACAGCAAATTTATTTAGAGCAGATCTGTTGCAACTCGGCTTGCGTCTTGATGATGCGGAAAAGTTTCTCAATCTTCATCATGGCCATAAGCGCCTGCAATTCCTTGTTCAAACCAAAGAGCAACGGCGTTGCGCCAACTGCCGCCGCTTGATTGCGGCACGCAATGCACATGCCCAAACCCATGCTGGCCATGAAGCTCACAGTGGAAAGATCAAGCACAAGAAACTTCACTGTCTTTCCATATTGCTTGAAGTACGGCGAAAATTCCTCGGTAATGATGGGGCTTTCACGCTGACCAATGTTGGGACCAATTGGGCGGATCATGAGGACCTTTCCATCCCAATTTAAATTGACAAGTGGCGTGGTTTTCTGCGCTGGCAAATTGATTGGTTCTGTGCTCACGTGGTAATTCCTTGAAATGGAAGATACCAAGTTCAGCGGCGCTTCTTCAAGCGATTCAGCACCGTGCTGGGCGACACGAAAGCTTGCAATTTTCCGCGCAATGGTTGCAGATTTGTGATTTCAACTACGGCCACCGCACCTTTGGCAAAGTCAATCGAGTGTTCGCTGGCGCCCATGAGGCGCGAAATAAGTTCCGAAAGCACTGGCTCATGGCCCACAAGCGCCAGGCATTTTTCATTGTGATTTTTGCCCACCAATTGCAGAAGCATTTCCACCGCGGCAAATCCGCCTTCCGTTTGAAGCGCTTCACAGCGCTTGGCTGCGGGCCATTTGGATTGCGATTGAAGAATGTCGGCGGTATCCCAAGCCCGCGTCCAACCACTGGCCAACACAAGGGACGGCGCCTCTAACCAACGCGGAAGTCGGCGAGCAAACTTCACAAACTCGCGGCGACCGTTGGCGCTGAGCGGTCGCAGCGTGTCGTTTGGAATTTTTTTGAGATCACGTTCCTTGGCTTTGGCGTGGCGCACAACGATCAGTTTCATGCCAAGCATGGTACTTCAACGGGCACTACCTTTGCCACAATGGGAACGCTTTCAATCATCAACGCGCGTGTGATCACCATGAATGCGCGCACGCACGGCGACAACACTGTCGCGCAAACCGGCGCGCGTCACGGCGCCGCCATGAGCGATCTTGGCGTGATTGAGAATGGCCATGTTTGCATGCGCGACGGAGTGATCACTGCGGTTGGCGCTGGCCGCCCCGCTGCGCTTGTTGGTGAAGTCATTGACGCCGGCGGCCGCGTGTGCATGCCCGCGCTGATTGATTGCCACACGCACTTGTGTTTTGCGGGCAATCGATGGAGTGAATGGGAGCAACTGCGCGCGGGCGAAAGTTATGAATCTATTTTGGCGGCGGGCGGCGGAATTATGTCCACGGTTCGCGCAACCAGGCAAGCCACCATGGATGTGTTGACGCAGGAACTTGGCGAGCGATTGCGCGCGTTGGCACATTTGGGCGTGGGAAGCGTTGAAGTGAAAAGCGGCTACGGACTTGATTGGCAAAGCGAAATAAAAATGCTCAACGCCATTAGCGAAGCCGCAAAAAATACTCCGCAACATGTGGTGGCAACTTGTTTAGGCGGCCACGCAATTCCAGCGGACAACGCGGCGTGGCCAGAACAATTTGCGGCGCATATCGCGGAGTTGGCGCGGCAATTTCCAGGCGTGGCGGTGGACGCATTTTGTGAACGCAGCGCGCTGAGCGTG
>CAJACJ010000279.1 GCA_903938205.1 uncultured bacterium | reverse complement strand
TCGCGCAATCAATGGTTCAGGGAAATAACCGCGTAATAGGTGCGCAAGCATTTCGCTATTCATAGTTGCCACAGGACGCGTTGACGTTTGTTGTCCAAATGAATGTTTCGTTTTTGTGACAAGTCCAGTGACTAGCGCTGATGTAATCGTGGTGACTTGATGATTTAAAAACGGCGTGGCGACGGCAAGGGAGTGATGCGCTGAAATTTGATTCAGTAACGCGCTGTTACACAAGGGCTGTTGCGGTTGAGTTGGTGACGCAGTGGTTGCGGGGTTCCTTCGCAGCAAAGTGTCAATGAATGACAATGTTGGCGAATCCATCCGTGGGGGTTCGCCAATGCTGCTGAGAGCGTGTGAAGATTGAGCTCGGGCGAATGCGGCGTTTGCATTCATGGTCAGCGAATCAAGCGCGCCAATCGGCTCATCAAGTGCGCTGGCGACACGATTGAGCAACTCAGAAAAATCTTCAAGTGTTTCACCTTGATGATGAATGGTGCCAAGATGTTGAGCGATATCTGTTGAAAGCGTCGCGTTGTCGGCATACAGCGGATCGGCCACCGCGCACGTGTGTGTTTCAAGTTGCAATTCCAAGCGGCACATTGCCGTCAAGAGCGCGTCAGTAGGCGCATGAGAGCGCATGATGTGAACACTGTTCGAACGAAAGCGCGCTTGCTGCAAAGATTCAAGTAAGGCCCGCCGCACCAATTCACTTTGCTCAGAGAGAGTGAGTCGCTTCAGGTTTGTTGTCGTGAGAAGTGGTTGGTTGAATTGTGAATTTGATTCGTGTTGCGCGCTGCAGAAAGTGGACGAGCGCAATTCGCCGCACAGTGGCGCCAGCATGGTTACTACACCACTGGCAGCCGGATCCCCTTCGCGAATAGAAATCAGGCTGGCGCTGGCCAGTAGCGGAGCACAATCCAGTTCCACAAATCCGCCCGCGCACACTTTGCGCGCGCCTTGAAACATCGACCGCGGCGCGGTCACGCTTCCTTTGACTAGATATTCGTTGATCGCCTCTTGATCCAATGTTGCGTTAAAGCCCGGAATCACTTTCAACGCGCGCAATTCACTTGCAAATGCAAGCCATCCGCGCCCCGAAGCGAAATACAGCGGCTTGCAATCAAAGGCATCGCGCGCCAACAGTAATTTTTTAAGGCGATCATTCCAAAGTGCCAGCGCAAAAGGAGTATCAATCGCTCGCAGAGCCTCAACAGGACTTTTGGTTGGATCAGCGAATACGCGCGCAAGTTCAGCCAGTGCGGGCGGATGTTGATTGGATTCAAGAGTGGCCCCATGCGTGGCGGCAAGAGCGTCGCCGTCATACACAATTTGTATTTGCGCCGCGGAGTTCGCCAACACCGCGGTACGAGAAGTCAGTAAGTGGCAATCGGAGAAGGCCACTTGGGTTTGCTCACCCATCCAAAGCGAGTCGCGTTCAAAGCCGCGGTGAATCATGGCGTGCTGCATTTGAGCCATCAATACACCAAGTTTTTTTCCGGTGAAGCCAGCACCAAAATCAATCAGACCGCAAATACCACTCATGGCGCGCGCTCAACGGCAACTTGTTTGGCGGGAAAAAGTTTCGCCGACAGCAGGCCAAGATATTCCTTCCAGCATGCTTCTGTTTGTTCCAGCGCTTGACCGCGCGGCAAAAGCATGCGCCATGAAAATTGCTCATCAATTCCGGCTGTGAGATAGTGGCAAGGAAGTTCCACCACTTCAAATCCAAGCGCGCGAAATTGCATGGCGGCGCGCGGCAAGTGACAGACGCTGGTAGCAAGCAAAATCTTTTTTGCGTGAAGGCCGCGCAATGTCGAGGCATGTTGAATTGCCTCGGCCTCCGTGTTCATGACTTGCGGACCAACCACAATCGCACTTTCTGGAATTCCAAGTTCCTGCGCCATTTGCTTTTGAAAATTTCCCTCGCTTACGCCCGGTTCATCTACTTTGCCACCGCCACCAAGCACAAGCAATGGCGCTTTGCCAAGTTTGTATGCCTCAACCGCCACGCGAAATCGATCCGCAGTGGCGCTTAAAAAATAAGTCTGATCGAGTTGATCGCGGTGCCAATGAAAGGAACTTCCAAGCACCACAATTGCATCACACTGTGGAGCATTCGCGGGGCGAAGTGGGGGCACCATGCGCTCCAAGCTTGTGGCCAACCATGTCGCAATCAACGGTGTGCATGTGAAATATAAAATCACTGCGCCCATTGTGTTCAGCAATGCGCCAACGCGCCACGCACGCGCGTTGCAACGCGCGCGATTGCGCCACATGAAGATAAAGCCCACAACAATCAGCAACAGTGAAATTGTTGAAGGCATGAAGAATGGCAGCCACCATCTTGGCGTGGTAAGAAACATGGCGCTTGAAAGAGTAACCCGCATTCACACGGAGGGAGATCTGTCCGTATGCTTTGTCACATGACACCATTCATGGGCGAATTTGTGGGAACTGCACTCCTAGTTTTAATCGGAGATTCCGTGGTCGCGAACAATTGCTTGGAGCGCACCAAGGGCAACAACTCCGGTTGGTTGGCCATGTGCGCCGGGTGGGTCCTGGCGGTTTTTGTGGCGGTGTATTGCGTGGCTGCTTCAAGTGGCGCGCATTTAAACCCCGCGGTCACAATTGGTTTGTGGTGCGCCGGAGTGTTTGATGGCGCTAAAGTTTCGTCCTACATCACCGCGCAAATGCTTGGCGGATTTGTGGGCGCGGTGCTGATGTGGATTTCGTATTTACCGCATTGGGGAAAAACCCCAGACGGACCAACAAAGCTCGGCGTGTTCTGCAACGCGCCAGCCATTCGCGCGCCGCTGTCAAACTTTGTAACGGAAGTCATTTCCACCGGCATTTTAATTTTTGGCATTCTGTCGCTG
>CAJACJ010000278.1 GCA_903938205.1 uncultured bacterium | reverse complement strand
TTCATGGTTGGAAACTCCGCAAGGCGATGTTGAACAAGCCTGGATCGCCATTGAAATTTCGCAGGCGCCCCGTGGCATGGTCGATCCAGGGGCAAATGCAAAAAACCTTACGGAAAGCGGGAAAGAAGCTGGTTTTTTAATTTCCATTGACAGTCGAAGTATTGGAGACGACGGCTTGACGTTGACCAGTTCGCGCAACCGATATTGGTTGGCGTGGGATTGCGGTAGCGAAGCTTGGTCTGTGCGCAGCGTGCCGCAAGTGCCTGGGCCTAAAAATATATTTTCGCAAACCGGCGCTCGGTTGCGCGTGTCAAGCGAAGTTCCAGGAAAAGATTTGGCTGTGTTGACCAGCTCCATTGGCGCGTCAACCGAACCGCAGTCATGGACCATTCCAAGCAGCGCGTATCTTCCACATCCACTTTCATTCATGCTTGCGGAAATGCTTCCACGCGAAGCGAACACGCCAAAGCATTTCGCCTTCTGGAGTTTTGATCCCGCCTCTGAGAAAATTTCCCAGCGCACATGCAAATGGAATGCAGACGCTGCTCATCCAGGTCAGTGGGTGTTGGAAACACAAACATCACTTGATGGCCCAACCACGATTGATGTCATTGATGCGCAAGGACATCTTGCTATGCGCAAGGAGGCCAATGGCGTGCGCATGGCGCCCACAACATTGCTGGAAATTGAACGTCTTTGGAAAGCGAAAGGCTTGCAGCCTTGAGAATGACCATGCGTAAAATAAGGTATTTAATGGCTATTTTATGCTTTTTTTGTACGGCCTCGGCGTGCCACTCCACTCCATCAATGACAGACGCTTGGCCCAGGCCAACACCGTGCGCGAAGTGCGTTCTTCAAGCGCGCCAAATCTATTGCGCATCGCAAGTCCCTGGCACAAGTCAGTGGCGAGTTCTTTCTGGTGAAGATGAGGGCACGGTGATCTCTCAAATATTGACCATCACTGCGGACAACATTGTGACCATTGAAGAACCTGAAACACGAATCACCAAAATACAATTCCGCCCAGACGGCTCGTGCGCGTTGATAAGCGTGGAATCCATGGACAATGCGACACGAAGCGAGTTTGATCCCCCACTACTGATGTGCGAACCGGAGTTGAAATTCAACACGCCATTGCAAAGCGAATCACCTATGCGAGTCGTGCAGATTGAAGACGGCGCGCAACGAGATCAAGGAATTGGAACACGCACAACCATCATGGATGGAAC
Source organism: uncultured bacterium (assembly GCA_903938205.1). GTDB lineage: Bacteria > Planctomycetota > Phycisphaerae > Phycisphaerales > SM1A02 > SYAC01. The sequence continues at coordinate 1,507 of CAJACJ010000278.1, read as the reverse complement.
GGCGCGCATTACCACTCCACTGGGAACCTTTGATTGCGTCGTTGTCAGCACACATTTTATCGGCGCGCTTGCGCATGCCACAATGGATCGCACCGTCACCACATGGGTCGCGCCTGAATTGGGCGCAATTGCCGAAAATAACTGCGAAAAAATAAAAATTCTTGGGGTATTCATAAAAAGTTCAGAGCGGTTGATTGTGAAACTTCCCCAAAAACTTTAAAAAGTTTTGAATCTTGTGGCGAAATCACAGCCGCACTCCCTACCCTAGTTGCATAGGTCTTCCATGGCGCCCGATCGATCCCACATTCTGCTTGCGATTCCGGTTTACAACGAGGCCAAATCTATTGAGCGCGTGTTGCGGGATGTTGGAATATTTGCGCGCGATGTTCTGGTGATTGACGATGGCAGCAGCGATATCACTCCGCAGCTTTTGGCCAAGCACCAAGTGGAGGTGATTCGCCACGCGGAAAATCGCGGCTATGGACGCTCCATGCAGGACATTTTGCGCTGGGCGGACTTTGATGGATACGAGTGGGTCATCACCATGGATTGCGATGAGCAACATGAGCCTGCGGAAATTCCATCATTTGTGCGCGCTATTGAGCGCAACGACGCGGACATTATTAGTGGAAGCCGCTACATGATTGAGCGCATTGATGACGACGACGCGCCGGAAGATCGCTTCCGCGTGAATCGAATCATTACCGAAGAGGTGAATGCCGCGTTGCACATGAACCTGACTGACGCATTTTGTGGTTTCAAGGCGTATCGCACTTCCGCCATGCGCACGTTGCGTTTGAACGTTGATGGTTACGATTTTCCAATGCAATTCTGGGCGCAAGCCGCATTTAAGAATCTGCGTGTGCGCGAAATTCCAGTTCGTCGAATCTATAAAGACATGCGCCGCACCTTTGGCAATGGGCTGGACAATCCAGAAGCGCGCTTGCGTTTGTATCGCAACACACTTAGTGCAGCCATGGCCAACGCGCCAAAGCTTTTGCAAAATGACTCAATGCCTGATTCAATTGCAGAATGATGGCTCAAGCCGCCGCGGAAATTCTTGTTGAACATGCGGGGCCGTTGGCGGATTCTTCCGCGCACATTGAAGGACGTCCACTTTCCGCATGGCGCAACGAGACCCGAACTCATTTCAATTTGCCTGATGCGCCCGTGGTGGCTGCGGGCCATCAAGCGCAAGCATGGCATGCGGGCATTGTCGCCAAAACATTTTGGATAGATGCGCTCGCTCGCCAAGAACATGCCACGCCCGTTCATGTGGTCGTTGATCAAGACGCGTTCGATGGATTTTTTGTGGAGTGGCCTGTGTTGCAAGATGGAATTTGGGTGGCCAATGGAAACAGATTAAGCCACACTGCTGAAAATATCCCTGCGTTGCGCGCACCCGCGTTTCATGCGCGTGCGATTGAGCACAGTGGTGAAACGCCAGATTTTATCCGCGCCGGATTAACGCAACTCACTACCGCGCTTGGGAAATTCAAGGACTCAC
>CAJACJ010000277.1 GCA_903938205.1 uncultured bacterium | reverse complement strand
TTGTCTGGTGCAGGTTCCCGCTGCGGTCCGACATGGCTTTCCAGCACATCAAGATTCGTTGTTGTCGCGCTTCCCAACGCTTCAACTCGCTATCCATAGATGTAAACGTAAAAAACAGGTGGTCACAGTCACGCAATATGAAAGATTTTGAAGATTGTTGCCAAAGGCCTGTTTGCGGGGCAGAAATGGGGTTTTTGCGGCGGTGAAATCGCGCAGGTTGAGTCGGAAAAAGGGGCGGGTTTCTAAATAACGTCTTCCTGGTCGCTACGGTGCACAGAAAGTGCCAGCGCCGCGTTCTTTGTGTTATTTACTTGACTTTAATATTTAATAGACAATACTAATACACATGTCAACATCCATCACGCAAACCAAGCGCGCTCTGAACTTGGTCCACAAGCGCACATTGGTGCGCCTGTGCGACGCCCGTGAAAGTGGTATCCATCCAGAGGCGCTTCGTCGGCTTGTGAATTCTGGCAAAATTATTCGAGTGAGTCGCGGCGTGTACTCACTGCCCAACCGCGACCAATCGCAACACACCGACTTGGCGCACGCCGCCACACGCGTTCGCCATGGAGTGATCTGCCTGCTTTCAGCGCTGCAGTATCACGACATTGGCACCCAACTTCCGCATGAAGTGTGGATGATGATCGACCGCCGCGCCCATCATCCACGGGTGGATCATCCACCGATTCGCTTTGTGCTGGGTTCAGGGCGCGCACTTGCGGCTGGCGTGTCGCGCGTTGAAATAGATGGACACCAAGTGCGCATGACCAATATCGCCAAGACTGTTGTGGATTGCTTTCGTTACCGACGACATGTGGGTCTAGATGTTGCGTTGGAGGCTTTGCGTGAAGCGCTACGCGAACGCAAATGCACGCCCGCCGAACTTTCGCGACTTTCCGTGGTGTGTCGCGTTGGCGCGCTGATGCGTCCATATCTTGAGGCGCTTACATGAGCACGCCGCATGATGGAACAAGTGATAGCGCGCCAAACCCATTTGCGGATTCCATCAAACAACGCTTGTTCAACAGAAGCAGGGCGAGCGGAGAAACACTGAATATATTTCTTGTGCGCTTTAGCGTGGAGCGTTTGCTGTACCGCCTTTCAAAAAGCGCGCACGCAAATGATTTTATTCTCAAAGGTGCCGTGCTTTTTTCAATTTGGGCTGATGCGCCGCATCGACCCACGCTGGATGTGGACTTACTTGGTTTTGGCGCGCCTTCTCTGGAAAATCTCACGCGCGTATTTCAAAATATCTGCGGTGTATCTGTGCAGCAGGATGGTCTTGTTTTTGTACCGAGCAGCGTTGTGGTGGAACCTATTCGTGCCGACAGCATGTACGACGGCCTGCGAGTTCGGCTGTTGGCGACTTTGGGTAAGGCGCGCATTCCTATGCAAATTGATGTTGGATTTGGCGACTCCATTATTCCGGATGCGCCCACGATGCAGCTTCCATCATTGCTTGATTTGCCTTCTGCGATCATGCGAACATATCCACCCGAAACCGTGATCGCGGAAAAACTCGACGCCATTGTGACGCGGGGTATGACCAACAGTCGCATGAAGGATTACTTTGATCTTTGGACTTTGTCCTGCACAATGGAGTTTGAGTTTGCGCTGTTGCGGCAAGCGGTTGCTGCAACATTTCAAAGGCGTGGCACGATGTGGCCAAGTGA
>CAJACJ010000276.1 GCA_903938205.1 uncultured bacterium | reverse complement strand
TGAATGTTGCGCGCGAACATGAAATCATGTTGGTGGACCACGCAAATCCATCAGTGGTGGAGAAGGCAGCCGACGCGTTGGTTGCGCGAATAGGCGCGGTGCACATTGTGGTCGTGAACACGGGTGCGCCAGAGGCTGGATATTTAATAGACGCATCAACAGAAGAAATTGATAAGTGTGTTGCGCAACTTTTATCCACCGCGCACAAATTGGCGCAAGTAACCGCGCCGGGAATGCGCGCTGCAAAGTATGGGCGCATTATTGTGGTTGGAAGCACAAGTATTGAGCGGCCTATTCGTGGTCAAGGCGTGAGCAATGTTGCACGCGCCGCCATGGCAAACTGGACACGCACGCTTGCGGGCGAACTTGGTGGATTTGCAATTACTGCGAATTTAATCATGCCCGGTTCAACACGCACGCAACGATTGGAATCAATTATCGCAGGTCGCGCAAAGCGTTCGGGTAGTTCAGTGGAAGAAGTCGAGAACTCCATGATTGGAAAAATTCCGGCGGGAAGATTCGCGTCACCTCAAGAAATTGGCGCCGTGATTGCGTTTATCGCTTCACCAGCGGCCGCGTATGTAAACGGCGCGTTGATACCGGTTGATGGCGGAATGTTGTGCATGCAGAGTTGAATTTGGACAAGACCGCTACCATGATCGAGTGAAAAATATTCTTTTAAACTCTAAATTGGTTTTTAAAATTTCAATTCAAATTGCCGTTTGCGCAAGTGTTTTAAGCGGATGTATTGCCGCAGCGCGCAAGATTGGATCCAGCGCCAAAAACGCCGAGTCGGGCGCGGCAACTTCAAATGACACATCCACCACAGCATTGCGTTGGTCTGGGTCATTCATGAATTCCAGCGGAACTTCAGGAGGTCAAGCGCGTTTAGTGATTGAGCAATCAGGACGCATGCGCGGAAGCATGACCGACACAGTATGGTCACAAGCCAATCCAACCGCGCCGCCGCGCGTTGGAACGGTTTCGGGTTTGTTGGGCCCGGGCGACGACATTGGGATTACGGTGACATGGACGGGCGGCGCGTATGTTTCATACGCGGGTACGTGGTCGCATCCAACTACGGGTTCGCTTGGCGCAAATTTGAAGGCGACCACATCCAAAGGACAGAGTGAGGTGGATCAAATCACGCTGGCTTTGCATGAGCAAGGAATTCCTGGCACGCCACCATACGGTGTTGCGCAAAAAACTATCATGCCAGATTTCCAGAAGCAGTGGACGGGAACATGGACGGTGAATTGGTATGACGGTGGTGCGGATTGGGGAACTGGCACTGTTCGCGTAACGGCTGACGGCACAATGAGTGGCGCATTGGTGGATGATGGATTTAATTCAACCGAATGGAATCAATCAGTTTCCGCGGCATTTGCAGGGAAAATTGCACCTGATGGAAGCACCACCGCAAACGTGACGTGGTCTGACACGCGGCCAGTGTGGCCGGTGACGGGCAAGGCATATTTTGTTGATCCCGAAAAGTTTCAGTTGAACTTTTCTCCTGCGAGCAAGACTGCAACGCCGGCCAATTCAATCTCTATGACATTTATGCGTGGTCATGGTTGATGCGTGGGTTTCAGTGTGGACAAATACGCGACCACATCGCGCAGTTCGCTGG
>CAJACJ010000275.1 GCA_903938205.1 uncultured bacterium | reverse complement strand
TGCAATCCAATGTGAATGGAAGCAGCAACTCGGAGGCAAACTCCACAGGCTTGTCGCTGCTCATCAGTTGCAACATGATGTTCATAGCAACGGGGTACCACTTGCGCGTGCGCTCATTCCATTTCACCTGCGTGATTTTGTCGGCGGTGGAAAAATCTTTTTGAATGAAACGCATTTCTTGATGTGCAATGCGCACAAATTCTTCAACATCAAATCGCCCGTGGCGCAACTCGTGCCAAACTTCCCAGCGCGAACGCTCGGCGGTTGCCAAGTCGTCCATCACGCGCACGGGCACGCCATCAATCGTGGCGGGAAGCGCGACGCAACCATTGCCGCTGAGCCAGTCGGTGAGATATTGCAGAGACTGGAAAATGTTGTAGCGAATTTCGAACGGATCATTGTTAGCGATGAAGTTGGATTGCTTTTCGTCGGCCACCAACAGCGCGCGCGGATACAGCGCATCTTGTGGATCAAGCCCCGCAACATCGGTCCCATGAATGAAGGCCAACATGTCCACGTGATATTTTGGAAGCAGAAGCGCCTTGACCAAGTTGTCCAGCGCGGCGTGATCCGCATTTTGAAATCGTTTCCATGCTTCCACAAGCGCCAAACCAAGCCGCACAAAATCCGGGTGTGCCACCCAAAACCCGTTCAAATCGCGCTTCAGTTGAGTGATGACATCCTTGATAAACCCTTTGATGGCGACTTGAAACGAATCGCTTTGCATGTCGCTGTCAGAAGGCAACACGCCATACATGCCGCCAATTTTTATGCCGCCGCGCGAACCAACCACTGCCGCCAACAAATCATGCGAGGCCTTGATGTGCTTGATGACAATGTTGGGATCGGCCTTCACCGGAATACGGTAATTGCCGTCTTCCTTCATTAGGCGCGCGGTCGACGCAAGATAGTCGTGCCAACCCAGCGAAGCGCCAGCGAAATACGGATGCAACGCGTCCATAATTTCATTCACCCGAAACACGGCGCGTGGATTTTCCAGAACAATCATTAGGCGAATGGTGCCCGTTTGATAATGCGGATGAGCGCGCTGAATTAAGCGCTCCGCGTGCTCAATCATGACGCGGATGTACGCGGCCTCTTCTTCGTTCTCCAATTTTGGAACATAGAAGACAAGCGCCTTTGGATTGTTCCAGTTGGCAAACAGATGTAACGCAAAGTCATACAAGTGAAGCGGTAGCGGATTTTTTTTATAAAACAAGAACGCGCATGGAATGGCGAGTCCTGGAAATCGCTTGATTGGTTGGGATAAATGGGTGTTCTCCAACACGTAGTTCTTGCCTGTGCGCTGATCCGAGAATGAAATATTTTTATTGAAACAGTTGGTCAGGTTCTCGCCAGCAAGAATCAGGTCCGCGCGCAAAGGTGTTTTTGAATCCTCATCGTCGGCGCCCCACATGGGCGCGCCCGTGAAATCACGCAGAAGCTCCGCCACAATCGCGGGCTCGCCGGACAACTTACGGTGGAACGCATTCATGGCGTTCATGGAAAGTTTGGCGTCGTCCGGTGGACCGAACAGCGTCACATGATGACCTTGCAAAAATACTGGAATGGGCGCCACGGGTTTGCCACTACCCGACTTGCAATAAAATTCATTCTTGGGGCCAACCACAATTCGTCCCAGCGCATCCTCTTGACCAATGATGGTTTCATAATGGCGGTCGCCATAGTCAACGCGCAACTTGCGATTCAGTTCAAAACATGCGCGCGTGCGTTGGTCAATGAAATCCCTGTCTGCCACACGTTGGCGCAACACAGCACGCAAGTCGTTTTGTACAAGATCAAAAAGTTCGCACAAAAACCGCAGCGAATCTGCGGTTTCTAAGCCCCCGCTTTCACCCACTTGAAACAAATCAGCGACGCCGACCACCGGTCGCGTGTGCGGCTGTATGTGCACCATGAACTCATCGGAAATAAATTCTCGGTAATCAGCATTCTTGGATTCTTGTCCGTGACTGTCACCGCTCATATCGAGAAGATACACATCACACGATCATTTCACTTTCACAGAATGCAATTATTCAGCGGTGATATTTCATACCATTTTCTTGGCTGCTTTCAAAGAAAGATTGACCAGCATGCGAATCTGATTTAGCCTGACTGCATGGCATTCACCGCACAACATGGACTTTCAACGCATGTCTTAAACACCTCAAGCGGATTACCCGCCGCTGGAATGTTGGTGCGCTGCCAGATTTTAAAAGGTGAAATCTGGGCAGATTTACATAGCGCTTCAACCGACAGTGATGGCCGTGTGAAAAACTTTCTGGGCTCAGGCTCGCTGCATGCCGGACAGTACAGATTCATATTTCAAACAGGCGACTGGTTTGCGCAGCAACACATTGAAACTTTTTTTCCTTGCGTGACGATTGAATTTCATGTCAGCGACGCAGCTCGACACCACCATGTGCCGTTGCTGTTGAGCCCATTTGGCTACTCAACGTACCGAGGTAGTTGAGCACTGTTGACGACCGTAATTTGCGCTCATAATCTTGCAAGCCATTGATTGCCTTGCTTCAACATGCGCTTTGCATGCTGGCATGAAAAATCAAATCGAAATATGCGAACCATCGCCAACCCAATTTCCGTGCACAAGTTTGGCGGAGCGGCGCTTGCCAACGCTGACGCCATTCGCGCCGTTGTGAACATTCTTGCGGGAACCAGTGGCGAACGGGTTGTTGTCACTTCTGCGCTTGCCGGAGTTACGGACATTCTGCTCAACATTGCGCGCGCCGCGGCCAAGGGCGATCTTGCCGCAGCCCATGCGCAAGCCGACGCTCTTTTGGAACGTCATATGTCCGTGGCAAAGTCTATTGATAGCGCCGCCACCCCCACACTTACTTATATAGACGAGTCATTCAAGGAGTTACACAAACTTGCTGAGAACGTCGCGCAGGCGCGCGATCTCACAGCGCAAATGAGCGATCTGATTATTTCTCGCGGCGAGCGTTTGGCGGCGCGCATTGTTGTCGATGCGTTGCGCGTTGAAAAAATATCCGCATGTGTTGTTGATGCAACCGAATTTCTTCACTCCGACGGTCGATTTGGCGACGCCGCGCCGGATATCGCGCGCACGGAAATTGCAGCGCAAAATATTTTTCCCAGCAAGTTGCGCACCGGAGACATTGTTGTTGTCCCAGGATTTATCGCGGCGGGTTCGAGTAGTTCTTCGGGTCCAGTTGTCACGCTTGGCCGCGGCGGCTCCGACCTCACCGCGACCGTAACGGCCCGCGCGCTTGGCGCAAAAGAAGTGACGCTGTGGAAAGATGTTCCCGGATTTCTCACGGCTGATCCGCGACTGATTCCAGAGGCGCGCGTTGTGCCGCTCCTTGATCCGCGTGAAGCCTCTGAACTTGCGTATTACGGCGCAAAAGTGCTGCATCCGCGCGCGCTTATTCCGCTGGACGCGCGCACTACTTTGCGCATTCGTCCTTTCAATCAGCCCGACGCGGCGGGTACGGAAATTGTGCAAGGTCGATCCATGGCTGGCTCACCAGTGCGCGCGCTTTCCGCAATGACCGCGCACGCGCTTGTCACTGTGGCGGGCAATGGAATGCTTGGAGTGCCCGGTATTGCGGCGCGCACATTTGGCGCGCTTGCCAACGCTGGAATTTCCGTATCGCTTATTTCTCAGGCAAGTTCCGAGCATTCAATTTGTTTCACGGTGCCAGAAGTCACGGCGGCACTTGCGGAAAAAGAATTACGCGCAGCCTTCGCTTCAGAGCTTGAGCGAAATGAAATTGACTCGGTTGAAGTGTTGCTTGGTGTCGCCACTGTCGCTGTAGTGGGATCTGGAATGGCGCGTACCCCCGGCGTTGCCGCGCGCGTGCTTGGTTGCATTGCCGATGCGCAAGTGAATGTCATCGCCATCGCGCAAGGATCTTCTGAGCGCAATATTTCTTTCATTGTGAATAAGGAAAGCGTTCCCAAAACGGTGCGCGCTATTCACACCACATTTAGTTTGGACAAAGTTGGTGGTGGTCGCACCGCACGCCGTCGAGGCGCCGATGTCATCCTGCTTGGATGCGGACGCATTGGCCAAGAACTTCTAAAGCACATCGCCGAGTTGCCATCCAATGATCGCGCCGCGTTGCGCATTATTGGGGTGCTTGATCGCAGCGGATTCATGCTGGAAAAACGCGGTTTCAGCTTGCGAGCATTGTCGGACATCAGCGCGCATAAGCAACGTGGCGGGTCGCTGAAGACATTGCCCCATGCGCACTCGGGCGCGCCAACGGCAGCCATTGAACATATTGCATCGCACGCGCTGACGCGTCCAGTGCTGATTGATCTTTCAAGCGGCGACACAAGGGAAACATTGCTACGCGCCGTCGCGCACGGCATGGACTTGGTCATCGCCAATAAAATTCCATTGGCATCCGACAGCGCTTCCGCCAACGCACTACTTCATGACGCACGCAAACGCGGTCGTAAAGTGCTGCATGAAGCCACGGTTGGCGCGGGCTTGCCAATTATTGACACGGTTGAAAAACTTATTGCTTCCGGCGATCGCATTTTGAACATTGTCGCTTGTCCATCTGGCACCATGGGATATTTATTTAGCGAACTAGGTCGTGGCAGAAAGTTTTCCGCCGCGCTTCGAAACGCAATGCAACTTGGCTACACAGAACCAGACCCGCGCGAGGATTTGTCTGGCCGCGATGTGGCGCGCAAGGGCTTGATCTTGGGTCGACT
>CAJACJ010000274.1 GCA_903938205.1 uncultured bacterium | reverse complement strand
TGCAACTTTTTCACATCGATGACATGGTTGGACAAGGTCTTGTATTGTGGAAACCAAACGGCGCCGTGATTCGCCAAGAGTTGCAGACATTCATCGGTGAAGCGTTGCGTCAACAGGGCTACCACCAAGTGTTCACTCCGCACATTGGCAAGTTGGATCTCTATCGCACCAGCGGACACTTTCCTTATTACCGCGAAAGCCAGTACCCGCCAATCATTGACCACGAAAGTATGAGCACGCTTGCCAAAGAAGGTTGCACATGCGCCGACCTTTCAAATCGCCTGGAAAAAGGCGAGATTGATGGCTATTTGCTCAAGCCCATGAATTGCCCGCACCACATCCGCATCTTCGCCAGTGAGCCGCGTTCATGGCGCGATTTGCCCGTGCGTTTGGCTGAATTTGGAACGGTCTATCGCTGGGAGCAGTCGGGAGAAATTGGTGGCTTGACGCGCGTGCGTGGTTTCACGCAAGACGACGCGCATTTGTTCTGCCGCGAAGATCAAGTCGCGCATGAACTGCAAGGCTGCTTGAAACTTGTCAAACTAATTTTTGGAACACTGGGCATGACGGATTACCGCGTGCGCGTTGGCTTGCGCGGACCGGACTCCGCCAAATATGTTGGCCTTGCGGAAAATTGGGACAAGGCCGAGCAAGCGTGCCGCGACGCGGCGCAATCGCTTGGCGTTCCTTTCAGCGAAGAGCCTGGCGAGGCCGCCTTCTACGGACCCAAGATTGATTTTGTTGTGCGCGATGTCATCGGTCGCTCTTGGCAACTAGGCACCGTGCAGGTGGATTACAACTTGCCCATTCGATTCGACTTGTCCTATCAAGGCGCCGACAACAAGACGCATAGACCTGTCATGATTCACCGCGCGCCATTTGGAAGTCTGGAACGATTCACCGGCGTGTTGATTGAGCATTTCGCCGGCGCGTTTCCGTTGTGGCTGAGTCCAGAGCAAGTGCGCGTGCTTCCGATTAGTGAAAAGAGCGACCCCTACGCGCAAGAATTGCACGCCGCGCTGCACCAAGCTGGCCTGCGCACCACGCTTGATACAAGTTCAGAACGAGTTCAGAACCGCATTCGCATTGCCGCCGAACAAAAGATTCCGGTCACGGCCATTGTGGGTCCGCGTGACGCCGAGCGCCGCGTGGTCAGCATTCGACTGCATGGAAAGGCTGAAAATGCGGGCGAAATGCCTTTTGACGACTTTGTCGCCGCGCTGGTTTCGGACTATCGAACCCGCGCCAGTGAAACATTGGCTGGAAAAATCACGCCAACCACAAAGTGACATTTGCCACAAGATGTAAAATCTGTCGAAAAATCACTTGCAAATCCCATTGCATCGGTCATGCTTGTGCAGGTACTTTGTACTGTGTAGGTGGTGAACGTTTCACCGCTTCAAAGCAACTCAAGGACAACGACTGCATGTCTCAGAAATTCTTCGTACAGGCATGATGATTCTGCCCCCGTTGTCTTGCGTTTCTCCGGTCAATCCGGTTTGCACAGCAATCGCTTTTGAAGCGCTTTGCATTTCCATTGTCTCTACATAAAGGATTCTTCCATCTCAGCATTTCCGCCCCGCCGTCCGCCCATGTCACGACCTGATTCGGGTTCCAATTTTGGTCCTCGCATCAATGATCGCATTCGCATCACGCCTGTTCGTTTGATCGACGAGACAGGAACAATGCTTGGTGTTGTTGAAACAGAAGAAGCGCGCCGACTTGCCATGGTGGCTGGTCTTGACCTTGTGGAGATCGCGCCCGATGTGCGGCCGCCGGTCTGCAAGATCATGGATTTTGGAAAGTACAAATACGAGCAGGCCAAGAAGGACAAGCAAGGTCGCAAGACCAAGACCTTTGAAATGAAGGAAGTTCGCCTGGGTCGCAGCATGAAAGTGGATCCGCATGATGTTGAGATTCGCGTGCAACAAGCGCGGCGTTTCCTGCTTGAAGGACACAAAGTTCAATTGGTGGCCAGTTACAAAGGCCGCGAAATGGCGCACAAGGAAATTGGCGCCGTGAAATTGAACGATGCCATCGCAAAGTTGGTTGATCTTGCGCGCTTGGATAGTCCGCCGCGATTCAACGGCAAGCGACTCTCAGCAATGTTGTCGCCAGATCGCGCGCGCATTGACGCGTACAAGCGCAAGCATC
>CAJACJ010000273.1 GCA_903938205.1 uncultured bacterium | reverse complement strand
GCAAATAAAGGACCGATTTGGTTCGATCGATTTGAATAAAAATGGTTTGATTGATCAAGACGAACTTGTTGCGTTTGCCAAGACGCAAGATAAAACTGGAAACGCGCGTCGTGGTGGTGGCCAAGGACAAAATTTTGAAGGCGTCATGAAGCAAATGAACCGCGGTTACAAAGGGCTTGAAAAATCCGCGTTTGATGCAGGCAGCAAGGCGCAGGACTTGGCCAATATTCAAATGGTTGAAGCTGGCATTATGAATGCTAAGGGAATGATCTCCACGGTGAAAATGGCTCCGCAAGCCAAAGAAAAGTACGGTGGAGATGTCGCCAAGTATGAGGCCGACATGCGTGCGCAATTGCTTGCCACGCTGAACGTGGCAATTACGTTGGAGAATGCGATCATTCGTGGCGACGCTGTCGAGGCCAAGAAATTGGTGGCCAAGCTTGATCAGGAAGAAGAAGAAGGTCACGATATGTTCAAGTACGAAGAGAATGAGGAGAAGGGCGAGAAGGGCGAAAAAAGTGAAGGCGGCGAACGTGGAGCGCAAGCGCCAACAGCACCGAGTGCAGCACCAACAGCACCGCCAGCAGGCGCTCCAAAGTAATTTTGTAAATCATGAACTTGAAGATCATTGCCCCGCGGCTTGTTGCGCGGGGCAATTTATTTTTGTGGTTGCGCACTGAGTGCAGCAGCCTTCTGTGGTAACAGGTCTGCTTTGTAATGCTGCAAGCGCAATCAAAGGGGTGAAGAAAGATGCTTAGTGATGAGGCGTCAGCGTTTTTTCCAGAACCTCAAAATATAAATCGTCGCGCCGCGGCGTGCCTGCCCGCGGTTCGCCATAGGGAAACTTTTCACGCTTTCCGGTAAGCAAATAGCCGCGTCGTTGATACCAGGTGATCAGCGTCTCGCGCTGTCCAATCACGGTCATGCGGGCGCGCGATAAGCCAAATTCTTCGCGGATCACGCGCTCCGCTTCTTGTAAAAGTTGGCGGCCAATTCCTGCGGCTTGCAATGTTGGGCGCACGGAAACCATGCCTATGTAGCCAGCGTCGCCAGAGTTTTCAATGCGCACGCACGCAACAATTGAACTTGTTGGTGTTAGCGCGTGTTGTGGCATGCGCGCGCGGGATTCATTTGAAAGATGATCGCGCTCAATCGCATTATGTTGTTGAGCTAGGCGAATGAGCGAGTGCGCGCCAGAAATAATTTCACGAATTTCAAGTTCATCGGTGCGTTGACCATCTAAAAGATCCGCTTCGGTGGTCCAACCGGCGCGACTGCCTGTGCCGCGGTATGCGCTTTCAACCAACTCAACAACGACGGACACGTCGGCAAGTGTGGCGTTGCGAAAAACAATAGGCTGCGCGGAATTCATACGGCAATCATAGAAGATGTTTGGAGCTGGAAGCGGTGGCGGCGATGGTCTTGTGCGGTACGGATGATGAGCGACATGTTGTTCTTCGCTTTCATTCCATACGATGTCCATTCAAGCAATGTCAAAGGCCAGCAAGACTGTGGAAATAATTTCAAACGTGCAAGCGCGGCGCGTGTTCTTGAATCTTCAGGGGCTTGGTGATTTGCCGCATCGATCCAGCGCGCGCGCCGTGCAAACTGTTGTGCAACGGCTTGGATATGTGCAAATTGACTCCATCAACGTGCTTGAGCGCGCGCATCATTTAATTCTTGGCGCAAGGCTGGCGCAATATCGCCACGAACATTTCACGCATGCGCTGGAGAAATCACGCGGACTTTTTGAGCATTGGACGCATGACGCGAGCGCCATTCCAACGAAGTGGTTTGCGCATTGGAAGCATCGCTTCGCGCGCTACAACCAACGTGTGGAGCGAAGCGCGTGGTGGCGCGAACAATTTCGTGGGGACGCGGCTCCCATTCTTCGTCGCACGCTTGCGCGGGTTCGCCGTGAGGGGCCACTTCGTACTCGTGATTTTGCAGCGCCAACAGGTCACAAGAGCGGAGGTTGGTGGCAATGGCATCCTGAGAAGGCGGCGCTTGAACATTTGTGGCGCTCTGGTCGGTTGGCTATTTCGAAACGTGAAAGATTTGAAAAAGTGTACGACCTTGTTGAGCGCGTTTTGCCGCATGCCTTGGACCAACCAAAAAGTAGTGAAGGCGCTCACGTGGAATGGGCGTGCCGTGAGGCGATCAATCGTCTTGGAATTGCATCGGCGAAAGAAATTGCGAGTTTCTTTTGCGCGATCACCCTTGCTCAGGCGGTCGCTTGGTGTGCGCGCGCGATTGAGCACGGCGAACTTGTTCAAGTGGTGGTTGCGCCAGATACCAAGCGCGGAACCGTTGCGTCGAGCAAGCCGTCGAAGTGTTTCGCCCTGCCTAACTGGCGTGAATTTGCTCATGAAACGCAGGGAAATAGCATGATTTTGTTGTGTCCATTTGATCCTGTTGTGCGCGATCGAGCGCGTTTATTGCGACTCTTTCATTTTGACTATCGCTTTGAGGCGTTCACGCCGGCCGCCAAGCGCAAGCATGGCTATTACGTGTTGCCGTTGTTGCAGGGGGATGAAATGGTGGGGCGCGCCGATCTGCAGTTTGATCGTCAGCGGGGCGTGTTGGTGGTGCGTGGATTGTGGTGGATGAATTCAGTTGGCAACACCGCGAAGCGAAAGCGCCAACTTGCCGACGCGCTTGATGGTCTTGCACAGCAAATTGGCGCGGACACTTGTGAGTTGCGCGAAGCAGACGTGGCGTAAAGCAGCTGCGAACTGTTGAAGGGCTTCAAGTTGAAATTGGAGCGCGCATTAAGTTTTGGTTTTGGAATGCGCTTTCCAAGCGGCGATTAATTCCGCCTCGCGCGCGCGGCTCATGCCTGGCGCGCCGGGCTTGGCTCCGAAATCAAAATCTGGTTTTGTTTTCATGAACCAATCAGCGGTGTCGCGCGCGGTCTGGGCCAGCGGACGAAATTTCAATCCTTGCTCAATAGCTTTGCGGCGGTTGATGCCGCCCATTGGCGCCTCGGCGGCCATGGAGGCGGGAATCCACAGCGGCATTCCCATCCAAGGTTGTACTTGTTGTTCCAGCAACCAGTCATCATCGGCTGGAACAAAGTCGACATGATTTCCAAACGCTCCACGGCATCCAAAAAT
>CAJACJ010000272.1 GCA_903938205.1 uncultured bacterium | reverse complement strand
TGTTGGCGAGTTCGCCATTGGTTTCAATCCGCACATTCTTGAACCCATGAAAGACATTCTGTTTGACGAGAAAATCGCCGGCAGCTTCCACTTCACTCCAGGCCGTTGCTACGAAGAAACCGACAACGGCAATAAAAGTGATATTCACTGGGATTTAGTGTGCATTCAACGACCTGAATATGGTGGCGGCACAATTTCTTTCGATGGCGAAGTAATCCGCAAAGATGGAATATTTGTGGCGAAGGAACTTGAAGGCCTGAATCCAAATCGGCTCGCTTAAGCCGGCGACGGGATTGTTGCGTGACAACAATCCTTGAAACACATTCACGAATTCATACACACATAAAAACACCGCGCTTCACGCGCGGTGCTTTTGAATGCTTTGCAATCAACTCTCACATCATTGTGGCGGCGCGGGCTGCGCGCCTGGAGTTTTCTTTGGCGGCGGCTCCGCCTTGGTTCCTTGATCAATGGCTTGCTCAAGACTTGCGTTGTAGTCCGCCACTTTTTCCTTCAACGCCTCGGCTTGATCCATTGATTTTCCATACACGCTTTCGCGATGCCCCACTGCTTTGGGAACAATGATCGGTTTGGAATCCGGAGTTCTTCCACAGGCCACAAGGCAAACAATCGCGACAGAAATCGCCGTCAATCTTTGAAGCGTTGAACATTCACTGTGCAATACAACACGGGCACGGCTCAGCGAAAAATAACTCACTTGTTTATCCACCACCGTTTGGTGGCGGAGTTGCTCCAGCGGCTGGCGCGCCAGTTGGCGGCATGGTTGGCATTGGTGTCTTTGGCGCGGGCGGCGCCATGTCGGCATCAACCAACTCAACATCAAATATCAACGTGGCCTTTGGCGGAATCACTGGCGGACGACCTTGCTCGCCGTACGCCAAACTCCATGGAATAATCAACTTTCGCTTCTCGCCAATTTTCATTGGCTGTACGCCTTGCGTCCAGCCCTTGATCACGCGGTCCAAGCGAAATTCAATTGGCTTGCCGCGCGCAGTGTTGCTGTCGAATGGCTTGCCGTCCACCAAGTAGCCGCTGTAGTTCACCTTCACCATTGAATCAGTTCCCTTTGGCGTTGCGCCCGTTCCTTCTTTCAGCACAATCCATTGCACGCCGCCAAATTCACCTTGCATCGGCGCGTCTGTGGCGTCGCCAGGCAACTGCGCCGCAACTTGATCACTGACAATTGTTCCATCAATTGCATTCACACTCACAAGATGGCTCTTGCCACCAGCGAACACGGACACTTTCCATGTTGGTGGATCGGCCAGCAAATCGCTGTCCACATTGCCGACTTTTCCTGGCACCTTTGCCGATGCCGCAACAACAGCGGCCTGAGCGTCCAACTTTGGAATGCGCAATTCACCGGTCTTGGCGTCAATCAACACACGCACTGGCAATCCAATTTGAAAGCAAAGAATTTCATAATCAACTTTGTCCTTGCTCTTCACAATGCGCAGCGACATGACCTTGCCGCCAGTGGCGTCAACAGCGGCTTTCATTGCGCCTGCTGCGTCTAATTTAAAAGTTCCAAGTTCCACTTCAAGCGTCTTTGGATCGGGCGGCAGTTGGGAGTAATCAACATCACTCGCTGGCGCCACTGTTCCAGTTTGGTCGTTGGCAAGCGACACAAATGAACAAGCGCAAAGTGCCGCGAACATTCCAACCCAACGCTTTGAAAGAACCTGCATGTGAATCTCCTATGAAGTGGACAAATTAAGCGGACAAATGCCGCACAAGAATGCTAATCAAAGATACCCGAGTGCGCAGACGCGCATCCAAACATACATCCTGACTTAAGCCAAGTGGACCAGTGGCAAGTTCGCCTTACAGCGTTCCTTGTTCGATGGCTTTCACTTTATTTAATCGACGCATGTGGCGTGGCTCGCCGCTGAAATTGGCCGCCAAATATCCGCGCACCATGTCCTCCGCAAGCGCCGCGCCAACAATTCGCCCACCAAGCACAAGCACATTCATGGCGTCGTGTTCAACACCTTGATGCGCCGAATAATAATCCTCGCAGTTGCCCGCGCGAATGCCTTTGATCTTGTTGGCGGCCACGCTTGCTCCAATGCCAGAGCCGCACAATAAAATTCCGCGGTCAGCCTTGCCTGCCAAAATTACTTTGCTCAACGCAACAGCAAAGTCTGGGTAATCATCTTCGCTGTCGTATACATGCGCGCCAACATCCGTCACGGTATGTCCAAGCGAAGCCACCAACTTCTTCAGCGACTCCTTCAACTCAAAGCCCGCATGATCCGACGCCATGACAATATTCATCGTCCCGCTCCTGCGGCATTTTTGGCGATGGTCGCGCGCACCACGGCGGCCACGGGCTCAGGTTCAAAACCAAATTTCTTCAGCAGATGCTTCAACGGCGCGCTCGCTCCAAATGAATTCATTCCAACAATCGCGCCATCAAGCCCAACCCAACGCTCCCAACCAAGCGGACTTGCCATTTCCACCGCAATGCGCACGCGCATCTTTGGCGGTAACACGGAATCCCTGTACGCCTGATCTTGTTTGTCAAACAATTGCCAACATGGCATGCTCACCACACTGGTGCGAACGCCTTCTTTTGCAAGCAAATCCTGCACTTGAATGCACAAATTCACTTCGCTTCCTGTGCCGATCAAAATCGCCTGCGCATCGCCACCCTTGGCTTCGCTCACCACATACGCACCCTTGGCGCAACCACTGGCCTTGCCATACACGGTGCGATCAAGTGTTGGCAAATCTTGGCGCGTCAACGACAACACGCTTGTCGCGTGACCGTGACTCATGGCAGCGCGCCAACACTCAGCGGTTTCATTCGCATCGGCTGGACGGAACACAAGTAATCCAGGCACCGCACGCAAACCAGGCAACTGCTCAATCGGTTGATGTGTTGGACCATCTTCGCCAACGCCAATCGAATCATGCGTGAAGACATAGGTCACCGGCATGTCCATGAACGCGCTCAAGCGCATGGATCCGCGCATGTAATCAGTGAAGATCATGAAGCCGCTACCGAATGGTCGCAGACCACTTAATGCAAGGCCGTTGCAAATTCCGCCCATGGCGTGCTCGCGAATGCCAAAATGTAAATTGCGTCCGCCGTAACTTCCCGGCTGAAAACTTCCCGCATTGCCATCGATGCCGGTCTTGGTGCTTGGAGTTAAATCCGCTGAGCCGCCAATCATCCAAGGCACTTTTTTCGCAATTGCGTTCAACACTTTTCCACCAGAAATGCGGCTGGCCATGCCTTTCGCGTCCGCGGGGAATACTGGAATTTCCGAATCCCAACCTGCGGGCAATTCATGTTTCCACATTTGTTGCAACTGCGCGGCTAGCTCTGGAAATTGCTTGGTGTAATTCGCAAACATGGTCTTCCATGCTGCATTTGCTTCTTTTCCGTGCTTGCCAACGCCATCGCTAAAGCGCTGCATGACTCCGTCTGGCACCAAAAACTTCGCGTCTTCTGGCCAGCCATACAACTTCTTCGCCTTGCGAATTAAATCCTCGCCCAACGGCTCGCCATGGGCGGCGCTGGTGTCTTGTCGCTCGCTGCCAAAACCAATGTGGCTGTCAACAACAATCAAAGTTGGTCGTCCCTTGGTCTGACCAGCCACACCAAGCGTGCGCACAATCGCGTCCAAATCATTGGCGTCGCCAACACGCAACACATTCCAGCCGTATCCCAAATATCGAGTGCTTGGATCATCGCTGTACGCAAGATCCGTCTTGCCTTCAATGGTGATGTGATTGTTATCGTAAATCCAAACCAAATTATCCAATTGCAAATGGCCCGCGATACTGCCAGCTTCGCCGCTCACGCCTTCCATCATGCAGCCGTCACCACAAATCGCGTATGTGCGGAAATTAAAAATCTCAAAGCCAGGGCGATTGAATGTTGCGGCCAACCACTTCTCCGCCATCGCCATGCCAACTGAATTGGCCAAGCCTTGACCAAGCGGACCCGTTGTTGTTTCCAAACCACTTGTCCAACCATGTTCGGGATGCCCCGGTCACAAACTGTCCAATTGTCGAAACGCCTTGATGGCTTCAATGGGAACCGCAGGTTTACCCGTAAGTTTTCCACTCTTGTCCACTTCTTGAGTGCGCGACAAATGCAGCAAACTGTAAATCAACATACATGCGTGCCCGTTGCTCAACACAAAGCGATCACGATTAGGCCACAACGGATCGGCGGGATCAAACTTTAAAATATTTTGCCACAGGGCATATCCAACGGGCGCCAACGCCATTGGCGTTCCAGGATGGCCACTGTTGGCGGCCTGCACTGCGTCCATTGAAAGAGTGCGAATAGTGTTAATTGCAAGCGCGTCAATCATTGGCACATCGCCAGGAGTTCCTGCAAAAGTGGCTGATGCGGTGGTTGCTGCGGCGATGGTCATGGATAAATTCCTTGTAAGGTTTGAGGACTTTCAAGAATAGCGGCGAACTCATTTTTTTCCATCTTGAATCTATTTTCGTGACTCAAGCGTTTTCGAACACCCCACGGCGACTACTATTACAGTGAAGGAATAATTATGAACACACCATTTACACAATGTTTTCACAAAGCCATAGTGACTTCTATGCTTTTCTTTGGATTCACCACACTGACCGGCATGGCGCAAACCACGCCCAATACGCAACCGCCAACCACCGCGGTCAAGCCAACTGCCGCGCCTACGCAAACAACATCCGCGCCCGCAGTTGCTACTCAAAATCCAAACGCGCCAGTCCGCATTGCTCCACCGCTGCCGGTAGCCAATGGGCAAGTTGGCAATAATCCAATCAACACAAATCAATCTATTCCCACCAGTCAATTTATGAAGAATGAAAAGTCAGTGCCAACAAACCAAACTGGAACTCCCGCAGGTGTGGGCTACAACAATTCTGGTGGCATGGTGAATTCCCAAACCATGCAAAGCGATGCGACAAGCGAAGTGCATTATCACTATCACTATGACAGCGCCGGGAAACCGATTGGAAATGCGCCAGCGGGATACGCGCAAGCAACATACGTCAATCCAAACACTCTCGATCAATCCCCCCAGGCTTCGAACATGCAGAGCTCGTCCTCTGGTGAAAATAGTGAGTACAACTACGCAAACAATAATGATTATGGTGGCATGTATACCTACCAAAACGAAAATTACAATCCAAATTCACGCGTGAATAACGGAGGTGGCACGGGAATTACAGCCACCTGGAATCCATACATGGCTGATGGATCCGGCATGCTCACTTATAACGGCGGTGGCGGCGGCGGCATTGAAGGATTCAACGACTAAATATCAATTCGGATTTGAACCTCGATTATTTTAAGTTGCTCCAAAATTTGCTTTGGAAGTTTCATTGATTACGGTGATGGATTACGCCATAGACAATGACAAGCAATTCACCTTCACTCCTTTTTGTAACCCACGATCATTTGCACACGCCGCGGCCACTACCATGCACATACAAAGGAATCCACATGAACACACCATTCACACACTCGTTTCACAAGGCCGCTGCCCTCACTTCAATGCTTTTCTTTGGATGCACCACACTTGCCGTCATGGCGCAAAATACACCTAGCGCGCAACCGCCAACAACTGCGGTCAAGCCCACTGCCGCGCCGGTGCGAGTACCTTCAGCGCCCGCAGTTGCAACTCAAAATCCAAACGCGCCAGTTCGCATTGCGCCAACGCAGCAACCAGTCAACGGACAAGCTGGCACCAACCAACAAAATTCAGACCGATCTGTACCCACTAGTGAATTTCTTAATAATCAAAATGCTGCGCCGACAATCCCACCTGGAACTGGAACTCCTGCAAACGTGGGCTACAACAATCCAGGCGGCATTGTAAGTTCCGACCCGCTGCCAAATGACACCTTAAATCATGTCCACTATCACTATCACTATGACAGCAATGGCGTTGCGATTGGAAATGCCCTACCAGGCTACGCGCCAACAACGTACACCAATCCCTCACAGTTATCTCCGGTAGACAATTCCATGATGCAACGCACGTATGGACCAGGAAACCCAGCGCCAATGAATGTGGATGCTGGCAACATGTTTGTCAACAACCCAAATTCAAAAGTTGGCGGCGCCGGCGTACCAACAACATGGAATCCATTTCTCATGAATGGCTCTGGCATGCTCACCTATGGCAGTGGTGGTGCGAGCGGCGTGCAGGGTTTCAACGACTAATTCGAATTCCAATCTCTTTCAATCTAGTTTGCATCAATTAGTTTGAATTCAATGGTCTCGTTTCAGTCGAGTTGCCTGTTGGCCAATTCACAAGCTTTGCGATCAGAATGGCTGGGTACAAAACCCCAATGATTCCCTCAAGCAAAGCCGTGCTGCGCGCGCGGGCAGACATTGGAACAAGATCTCCATAGCCAATCGTGGTCAGTGTTGAAAAACTAAAATAAAGCAAATCATGCCAGGCAAACGCCTGCGTAGGCAACGCGCCATTCATGGTTGATTGATAGGCCCCAAGGTCTTGTTCACTGATGCGATGATGAATGACACTAAACACAATACCAATCAGCAGGTATACAGAAATTCCACCATAGATTCGATCGGGCTGCACTGCCTCTTTTCGAAACACCGCGAACCCAACCAAAATTGTGGAATATGCGTAATAAATCACCACGAATAATCCAGGCCATCCAATTAAAGCGTTGGACATTTCCAAGTGATTGATTGAGTAGGCACCATAGATAAATATACTCAACGCCGCAAAGGTAATAACAATTCCCGTTACTCCCGCCAATGAAACAACCCCGATCGCCGGCAGAAGCGTGAACACTGCAAGGCCCCAAATCGTGGCATGGGTGTCTTCGGTCACCATAAATGGATAGGCCCAAAGCAGTACCACTAATGCGATAAACAAAGGCAGGCAACGGTTTCGAAGCCAACGCATGGGATTGAGAACATCCTCAATTTTATTCTTCCGATTGTGAACGGTATTGTGGGCTGGTTGCGTCGGCGGTTGCAATTCGTGAGTCATATCAGCAGTATCGACGGCATTGCCTGGCAATGCAAATGAAATCAATTTTTCAAACGCAATTTTAAATGCGAGCGAATTAAGATCCAACGACACATTTCAAATCACTTTGTAAGCGCAGAGTTGTTGAAACCTGCAAAGCCAATCATTCAACATCGTCAAATCCTTCTCAGGAGAGATGGCTTTATGAGGAATCACACTTCCTCGTAATCCAAATCAAGCGCGAATGGTTCTGGAAGACGCCACACCGCAATCAAACCAAGCACAACCACCACGGCCGCAACCATGGACGCCGCGCCAATCATGCCCGCTCCAGGGGTTAGAAATTCCCAGGCCGTTACCATGATTACCGCGGCGCCGCGCACTAAATTGGGCGCAACGGTGGCGGCGGTTGCGCGCAAGTTTGTGCCAAATGATTCACCCGCGATGGTGACAAATACCGCCCAATATCCAGTGGCTATTCCAGCGACGAATGTGCACGAATAAAAAGCGAACGAACTACGCCCACCAAAAATCAAAAGTCCCGCGATTGAAAATGCCAACAGGGAAATAAATATCGCCACCGCTCCCCTGCGGCTTTGCAACCATTGACTCAATGAACTGCTCAGTAAATCACCCAGCGCAGCGCCCGCATACCCGCACATAATCACCGTGGGTGGTCGCACAGGTTCACTCAATCCAAGGCCACGCGCCAGTTCCGGCGCGAACACAAAAACAATTCCGCCCACAAACCAAATGGGTGTGCCAAGTAGCACCACAAACAGAAAGCGCTTTAAGCGCTGCAATGGAAAGAACAACATGCGTGGGTCACCTCGCCTCTTCGTTCGCAACGCGGTGCGCGAATATATTCCGCTTTCCGCCACTCCAAATCGAAGCGCCAACAACACAAAGCCCATCACGCCACCAATAATGTACGCGTGGCGCCACGCAAAATTCGCACCCACCACACTTGCCGCAATGGGTCCAAACATTCCAGCGAAGG
>CAJACJ010000271.1 GCA_903938205.1 uncultured bacterium | reverse complement strand
TTCCGAACCACATTCACTGTCTGGCGAATCTTTTCCCGATTCGCATATTCCCAGCGGTTCTTTCCGAATCCGCGTTTCCCATAGGAGTGCTTCTAATGCGTACTACTTCGATCGTTTCCACTCTTCTCGCCATGACATTCGCCGGCGCCGCAAGCGCCTCTGTTGCGGGCATGCAAGGCCTGTATGCAAAAAATTACTTGCTAGCCGCAGACGGTACTGCCGCAAAACAAGTCTACGATTCAGCAACAGGATATTGGAATACAAATGCGGCATACTCAGTTATGGACGTCTATGTCAAGTTTAATTCCGCGTTAGGAACTGGCTCCCAAGGCGAGCGCATTGTGAGTTTCTTTGGTCAAGGAACCACAGATGCGGGAACCTATGGCGTGAATAAATCCAGCAAGTATGTCAACAACGCAAGTCTTACCTTTCAACACAGCAATAGCAGTTGGCTACCCAGCGCAAGCGCCAATGGTGGAGCGGGTAACAACACATGGGATTCATTTGTAGCCGTTGGTGGTCGAACACAAGGCGTTGGAAACACCGGTGCAATCACTGCAGATTCATACTGGTCAAATCCAAATACACCTGACACGATGGTTGGTGGCTCTAGCGGTGCCAATTATGTTGGGCCAGGTTGGTATCAATCTGCGCCAACAGAAGCTGGATTTGAAACCAATGCCAGCGCTCATGCTGATAAATTGGTGATGATTGGTCGTTGGTCTTTGAAATGCAGCGATATTTTGGCCAGTGGATCAGCAGTGAAAATGACCGTGTGGGGCGACACCACTGGTAAGTCAACTGCGCAAACTGGTGGAACAACCGTCTACACACTTGCCAGCATAAACTTGAAGAGCGACGCTCAAACCAAATACACCACAGGTGGCAAGGTTTGGACATTTGATTCCACATTTGATGGTGCAATTGCTGGCCAAGCAGCTTGGACATTTGGAGTACCAACCCCGGGAGCTGCAGCTTTGATTGGCCTCGCTGCTCTGATATCAGGTCGTAGACGGAACTAATTTCAACAAGCAAAAAAACGCCTAATTTCAGGCAAATTTGGCTTCAAGACGACTTCTAGAAATAGGAGCGTCTTTTATTTTTATAAAAAATTACAACATTAATTTGACACGCATTATTCCTGTGTTATTAATAATATGCGGGTCGAAATCCGACCGATCCGTGTGTTCCTAGTTGTCGGAAGAGTGAGTTGGCTTAAAGGGTATTAAAAAATTATCGGGTTTGGAGTGCAAGGTTGATTCTCATTTGAGTTTCGACAAGACTTGTTCATTCAATCTCAGCACATGAGTGCGACATTTAATTTCTTCAAGCTTCTAAAGCAAAGATGAAATTGAATTCAAGTCGCAAAGTTGTCTGCTGGACTGAATGAAATGACGCCAAATCTGAAACAGAACTCCAGCACGCCGCTGCCGGAGATTTCAGTGAAAGGGACTGAAATCTCCGGCGATTGCGGTGCTTGCATGTGAAGGACTGTTTCAGAAAGTCAAGGTCTGGCCGCTTTCCAAACTCATCACGACTTACTGCAAATCTTTTCCCGATTTGCTTGTTTCCCAGCGGTTCTTTCCCGAACCGCGTTTCCCAAAGGAGCGCTTCAATGCGTACTACTTCGATCGTTTCCACTCTTCTTGCAATGACATTCGCCGGCGCCGCAAGCGCCTCTGTTGCGGGCATGCAAGGCTTGCATGCAAAAAATTATTTGCTAGCCGCGGATGGTTCTGCTGCAACTGGTGTTGGCACTGGTGCTAGCAACGCTTATTACAGCGTCATGGATGTCTATGTAAAGTTTAATTCCTCGCTTGGAACTGGCTCCGCTGGCGAGCGCATTGTGAGCTTCTTTGGTCAAGGAACCACCGATGCGGGAACCTATGGCGTGAATAAATCCAGCAAATATGTCAACAGCGCCGGTCTTATGTTTCAACACAGCAATAGTAGTTGGCTACCCAGCGCAAGCGCCAATGGTGGAGCGGGCAACAACACATGGGATTCATTTGTAGCGGTTGGTGGTCGAACACAAGGCGTTGGAAACACAGGTGCAATCACTGCGGATTCATACTGGTCAAATCCAAATACACCTGACACGATGATTGGTGGCTCTAGCGGCACGAACTATGTTGGTCCAGGTTGGTATCAATCCGCGCCAACAGAAGCTGCATTCGAAACCAATGCCAGCGCTCATCCAGATAAAATGGTCATGATTGGTCGTTGGACTTTGAAATGCAGCGACATTGAAACTGCTATGGCGGGAGTAGGTGTCGTAAATGCACCAAAGCTGACCGTATGGGGCAACACCACTGGCAAGTCAACTGCGCAAACTGGTGGAACAACTATGTACACACTTGCTAGCTTGAACTTGAAGAGCGACGCTCAAACCAAGTACACGACCGGTGGCAAGGTTTGGACATTTAATTCCACATTTGAAGGCGCTGAGGGCGCTGGACCTGGCCAATTGGCTTGGACATTTATTCCAGCCCCAGGCGCAGCCGCTTTAATTGGACTTGCTGCTCTGATGACAGGTCGCAGACGGAACTAATTTCACAAATATCGCATTGAGTCATAAGACTGAATGCGTGTTACTCAATCTGATTCACTCTTAGGAAAAAGGGCCGAAGAGTTGTGTAAGGAAAAGCATGGTGTTGGGGGAACACCATGAATCAGAAGTTCGATTGGCGGCGGTTTTTAAGGGAGACCGCCCCATAGCGAGATGTTTGCGCGGGAACGCATCATCTTGAATCGAACACAATTGCGGGCCACGGAGGGCATGGTCCGCACAGCACTAGGGACGAGTCTTTGAAAAGAGGCTCGTCCCCTTTTTATTTTTACTTACTTCACTTATGCCACAACCGCCACCGCGAGGATAATAATAAAACCGCCACGTCTTTTGACACGGCGGAATACATGACACACCTTATTACGAAATTTAACTACAGACGAAAGAGTCTTACGCCTTCCACTTGCGTGGCGCCGGACCTTTGTAATCGGCCAGTGGACGAATGATTCTGTTGTTGGCGTGCTGCTCCATGACATGCGCGGCCCAACCCGTAATGCGACTGGCAACGAAAATTGGGGTGTATTGCGGCACTGGAATGCCAAGAATGAAATACGTCATGCCACACGGAAAATCAACATTGGGGTGAATGGCCTTGTCCTTCAACATGATGGCTTGCACACGATCGCCAATATCAAACCACTTCTTGGCGTCTGGACCAAGTTGATCAGCGAGTTGCAGACCCCATGATCGAAGAATGCCCGCGCGGTGATCGCCGTTTTTATAAACACGGTGACCAAAACCCATGAGCTTTCGCTTCTCAACAAATGCGCGCTGCATCCACGCTTCAACCGTGATGGTGCCGCCTGCGCAGTCGTGATTGATTTCTTTGAGCATTTCCATGGCCATCTCGTTAGCGCCACCGTGAAGCGGACCCTTGAGCGCGCCAATGCCGCCGCAAATTGCGCTGTGCAAATCGGATTCGGTGCTGGCAATCACGCGGCATGCAAATGTGCTGGCGTTAAAATCATGTTCGGCGTAGAGCATCAAACTGACATCCATAATGCGCGCCTCTAGTTCGCTTGGTTTGCGCCCATTGATTAGCCACAACAAATTTGCGGCATGACCAAGCGTGGCGTCTGGTTCAAGAATGGGCTTATTTTCGCGGGAACGCTGGCAAATTCCAATCAGCGTTGGAATTTGCGCAAGCAAGCGCATGCTCTTTTGTAATTCGGCCGCAGGTGAATTGTCCTCGCAATCAGCGTCCACATGCGAAAGCAAACTCACGCCCGTTCGTAACACGCTCATGGGATGAGCGTTGGGGCAACTCACGGCGAACATGGCCACGGCGTCACGCACAGAAGTAGGTACCGCGCGCAAAGCAATCACATCGCTCTTGAATTTCTTTAACTCAACATCGCTGGGCTTGTGACCCATCAACAATAAAAACGCGACTTCTTCAAATGTTGCGTTGGCGGCAAGGTCAGCAATTTCATAGCCGCGATATAAAAGTTCGGTTTGTGTGACTGCGCACACAGAAGTTTCACCAGCAGATTGTCCGGCAAGTCCGCGGGTGTCTGGTTGCTTGGGGGTTGACGTTGTTGTGCTCATGATTTCTCCAGTGGGTCAGGTATGAAAGCGTTCGATGCTAGCATCCGATCATGAAACAAATCGCCCAGTTGATTGCTATTTGTGCGCTTGCTGCTTGCGGAACAGTGACGCAGTATGAGCCCCCGCTTCCATATCAAAACAGCGAGCAAGTGAATCAAATTTGCAGTTGGATGTCGGGTTCTTTTTCCAATACGGAGCAAAGCAAGGCGGACCCTGATTACAAGGATATTGTGCTGCATATGAAGCCAATATGGACGGATCGGCTTGACGGGCGATGGCTTTATGTTGAACAGTCCATGCGCGAAACCGCTGATCAGCCCAATCGACAGCGCGTGTATCACTTGGTTCACCATGATGATGGCGCGGTTGCAAGCCTGGAGTTTGAATTGCCTGGCGATACGCAGCAATACGCTGGGGCATGGAAGCAAGACCATCCATTGAATCAACTGCTGCCTTCACAATTGATGCCCTGTTCTGGTTGCGTCGTGAAGCTCAAAGCGAAATCAGCCACGCAATGGAACGGCGGGACATCTGGCCAAGCATGCGAAAGCACTCAACAAGGCGCGGCGTACGCCACTAGTGAAGTGACGGTGACGCCACAAGAAATTACAATTTGGGATCGAGGATTTGACAGCGCTGGAAAACAAGTTTGGGGCGCAACCAAGGGACCGTACCAATTTAAAAAGTTGCCGCAATAATGCACATAGCACACATAGTGTGAATATAAAATTATTTTCCGTTATGAAAAAATGAAGAACACAATGAGCGCACAACAACACAATCAATCGCATACGAATCAATCCAAGAACTCAAAAATTGCGCCGCAACACCAAGGCGCCGTGCTGCGCGCGTTGATGGACAAAGGCGTTGTCATGGCTCCAGGCGCGTTCAATGCTCTTGTTGCAAAAGCCGTAAAAAACGCTGGTTTTGAAGCGGTTTATATATCTGGCGGTGCCACAGCGAATGTGGCT
>CAJACJ010000270.1 GCA_903938205.1 uncultured bacterium | reverse complement strand
GTCGCGGCTCCCACAACAATTGAATGTTGATCACTTGTCCAGTTAAGTCACCACCCGCGGCAAGTTCCTCGGGCGTGAAATCGCTCAGGAAGAATGTGGTTTGCGCTGGCTCAACTGTGTAAACGCATTGCTTGGGTTCAAATGGAAGTTTGATTGGATTGGGGGCCAAGCCAGCGGTGATCAAGCTTGTTCCCTTGGACCACGGCCACTGAATGGTGTAGCAACCTGGCAACGCGCAGACCATTATGAATGTGGTCGCAAGCGCAAAAGTTGTGTGTGGCGAGTTTTTCAAAGTGGTAGTTCTGAAATTGGTGAAGTCACATTGGTGGGTGCCAGCAGCGGTGCGCTGATTCCCAATATGTTAAAGATATTGCGTTGCGTGATTGCGCGCAGAGACGCCGGACTGAGACGAGGTCCAGCCTCGTTTGCCCAGCGATTCACAGTCAAAATGCTTTGCAAAGCCGCGCTTGGCGTGTGAAACGGAAATCCGCTGCCGGGCAAAATTTGTTCCAGCACTCCAAGTGATTGCGCGTCGGCCAGCGCCGGCAACAATCGCCAAGGGCGCGCAACCAACATGGAAGTTTCGGTGAACAGTTGCGGATACCGCGTCAACATGGCCAAGCATTCGTCGGTCCATGGCCAGCCGAATCCGCCAATGACAATTTTTAATTTTGGAAATTGCCGCGCCGGTTCATCCCACGCGCTTGGTCGGCCAAAATCAATTGGAGCCGATCCAATGGACGCGCCCAATGGCAACGAGATCACGGGTCGACCTTCGGCTTCGCAGCGTTCCCACAATTTCATAGCCGTTGGATGCGATGGATGCATTCCTTGCGCCGCGGGAGAAACGCAAATTCCCTGCAAGTTGAAAGAGCGCGCGACGGCGAGTTGCTGACTCCAATCAGGCGCAAGTGGATCTATGCCTGCGAAACCAACAAGTCGAAATGGATCGCGCGCGACGGCCGCAGCGATGTCCGCGTGTGGAACGCACACGCCAAGAGTGACGCAATGAATGCCGCACACAATGGCGCCAGTGAGTGGACGAACGGCTTCCGCAAGCGTGTCAAAGCTGGTGTCAAGGCGGCTCCATCCAGAATGCGCGTCGGTGGCGAAGCGACCTTCAAGCGCGGGCCGAAGCAATTCGGAGTGATTCCACGCGTAGGTGAGCGAATCAAATGGCATTGAATTTCATCATACGAGAGGACGCGTTGCCAGCGTGAGGGCGCATGTGCCAAATGTCAGCGAGTGGCATTTGATGTTTTCAAAGCCCGAAGCCGCGGCAAATTGAGCAATTCCTTGTGGCGAAAGAAATGTGGCCACGCTGCGCGGCAAATACTTGTAGGCGCCGGAGCGATCGCGCGCGATCAGTGTCGCGGTGAACGGCATGATGCGCTCGGTATAGAGGTTGTGAAAAAAGCGCACAAACTTTGATGACGGTTGATCAAATTCAAGTATGGCCAATACGCCGCCTGGACGAAGCACGCGGAAAAATTCCGCGATGGCTTGATCGGGGCTTGAAACATTGCGCAGTCCAAACGCAATCGTGACCGCGTCGAATGTCGCGTTTTCAAACGCAAGTTTTGTGGCGTCGGCGTTGACATAGCGAATGCGATCGCTTGAATTATTGTGCTTGCACGACTTGGTCTTTGCAATCTCTAACATAGCGGGCGTGTAGTCGCCGCCAGTGGTATCAGCGCCAGCTTTATAAAACAATTCCGTGAGGTCGCCCGTGCCGCATGCCACATCAAGAATTTTTTTGTCGCGCAGTGAACCCAAGCGCGCGGACACTTCACGCACAGTGCGCTTGCGCCAAGATTGATCCAAACCAAATGAATGAATGCGATTGTTCAAGTCGTAACTTGGCGCGATGGCGCTGAACATGCTTTGCACGCGCGTCGCCTTTTGCGGATTGGCGTGCGGGTCGCTCTGTAATTGATCTGGAGTCCATGAAGGACCAGCATTTGTCATGGCTTTGATCCTACGGTCAGTTGCCGTGTATTTCGTTGCCGCGAGGTCATGCTTAAAAACACTGTTTTTAGGCTGAAATAAGGGGCTGTGTGTCGCATAACTCATGATACAGGTTCCGATATTCATTTATCAACAAGTGTTGGCGATGGCGTGCGCATGCATCCGATTTGTTCTCGCCGCGCGGAGCCGCGGTGAAGCAACTCGATTCGCTCGACATGAGGTCTACACGAATCACTTTGGAAGACACAACCATGAACGCAACTCAGAACATCAATTCAACTTCAGAACTTAAAGCCGAATTTGCACCCGACATGATTATCGATCGGCTTCTTCCAAAATTAATTGAAGGCAATCGCGAGGATGTTCGCGCAATCATTGCGCGCGGCTTGGCTGGCGGAGTGTCAAGCGAAATTATGGCGGAGTGCGTGGCATGGCCCATTCACGAGACGCTGCACAAACTTTCACGTAAAGATCAAATTGAGCAAGTGGCTTTCAACTATGCAACCCGCGCGTTGCGCAATGTGGTTGATCATTTGCAACTTGGTTACCAACGTCAGCAGCGCAACGGCCAGCGCGTGATGTTGTTCTGCGGACCAAATGAGAATGAGGATTTGGGCGGTCAACTTGCTGCGGACTTGCTTGAAGCCGCTGGCTTTGAAGTGACATTTGGCGGCGGCGGCGTTTCGCATGACGAAATTTTGGGCGAAGTTCATCAGCGTCGACCAGATTTCTTGGTGCTCTTCGCATCGGCGGCAAGCGACGCACCAAGCATTCGCGCCATTATTGACTCGGTCAAAGGCGTGAACGCGCTGCCAGGCATGGAGATTGTGGTGGGTGGCGGCGTGTTCAATCGCGCCGATGGTTTAGCCGAGGAAATTGGCGCAAGTCGCATTGCAAAAAGTCCGGCGCATCTTGTGTCCACGCTGCAAGAACCTAAAAAGGAAATTGCGCGCTCGCCAGTGGCAAGCGCTGACAAGCAAAGATCAATGCGCGCGGTTGCGTAAGGTGCTCGACTAACATTGCAAGCGTGACGCCTGCACAACAAACAGAATTTCCGCCGCTCGCCGAAGCTTTGTTAAAAGCCTCGCGCCACAAATGCGCGGCGGTGTTGACCAAGGCGTTGAAAGAAATTCCACGCGGCGCAACCATTTGCGTTGCCGCAAGTGGCGGGGCGGATTCAACCGCGTTGGCGCTGTTGACCAAGGCGGTGTTGCGCCGTGGACAGTGGAACATGTGTCTTGCCACCGTGAATCACAATTTGCGCCTTGAGGCGCAGGGCGAAGCGGAATTCGCGCAACGATTGGCTGCGTGGATGGATGTTCCGTGCAGCATGTTGCAAGTTCATCCCGCGGCTGGCGCTGGAGTTGCCGATCGCGCGCGTAAACATAGGTACGAGGCGCTGAGTCAAACGGCGCTGAAAGTGGGGGCTGTTGCTCTTCTTACGGCGCATCATGCGCAAGATCAACTTGAAACCATGCTTCTGCATTTGGCTCGTGGTGCTGGCCCAAAAGCGATTGGCGGAATGCGAGCGCGTCGAAAATTGAAATCAGGCGTGATTCTGTTGCGGCCGTTGCTAGAAGTTTCGCGTGAAGAGTTGCGCGCGCTCTTAACGCATGCAGAAATTCCGTGGCGAGAAGACCCAACGAATGCGGATCAGACCAAGCCGCGCGCCCGCATCCGCGCGCACATTCTTCCAGTGCTTGAGTCCATTCATAAAGGCGCGGCAGTTCGCGCAAGTCGCGCTGGCAGGCGCCTTCGTGAAAGTGGTCGATTACTACAGAAAACCGCGCAAGCCGTCATGACTGGAGTTGGTCCATGGCCGCGCGATCAGTTGCGCGCGCATGGACCCGCGCTTCTTGCCACGGCGCTAAAGCGCTTTGACGTTGAAGCGAACGAACGCGAATTAGAAGCGGCGGTTGCCGCCATGCGTGACCGCGTGAGTAAGCCGCGCGTGTTTCAAGTTGGAAAAAATTCATTCAGCGTGAGCGCGCATTCTGTTCGGCTGAACGCATGCATATAAGTTTGCGCGCTTTCAATTCTTGAAAATCCAATCGCATTGCAAATTGTTCATCGCGTTGCGCGCGAATGGCTTTGCCAATTTTTTTGTGAACCAACGTCTGATCGTGAGTGCGTGTCTATCAACTTAACGAAACTGCAACGTCGCTTCCAAGCTTTCGCGATTCTCCGAGTCAATGCACACGCGTTTCACAATGCCATTCTCAATGGACATCAAGATGGGCGTTCCCACAACGTATTCAGGGCCTTTGATGAACGACGTCTCGATGCACTCGGTGCACGGATTTGGCAACTCCGACGCGGGATTAGTGTCTGGAATGGAAATCAATAATGTGGGCGCGGGCAGTTTCACCATGAAATGTTTTTCAAGCACCTCATGGCAGTGGTCGCAATCTTTTCGAAAGAACATGACTATCCAGCGTCCTTGCTCCAAATTCGCGGGCAGCGGTTGTTGAATCAACGCCGCCAATGGTTGCGATCGCAGCGGCTTGCCAACCCATTGTTCTACTTGCGGCATGTAATACGGCTGTAATTGCGCAGGCGGTTTTGGCCATGCGCTTGATGACGCGCTTGATGTCACATCTGCGGCAGTTTGCGCTGGCAATTGCTTCGAAGTGGGAGTGGTTGCGCTTGTGTTTGCCGTAGTCGTTGCTGTCGTTGTCGATGGCGCAGGAATTGTTGGTGTGGTTGCGCTTGTGTTTGTCGTACTCGTTGCTGACGTAGTCGTTGGCGCAGGAATTGTTGGAGTGCCCGCGCTTGTTTTTGTCGTACTCGTTGCTGTCGTTGTCATTGGCGCAGGAATTGTTGTCGAGGCAGTTGCTGTGCTTGTTGGCGGCGCGTTTTCAATAGGTTGCGCCTGCACCATCATCTTTGCGGGCAAACCGAAAGTGATTGCCACCGCGAACGCGCTAGCCGCAACCCACGCGCCCGCAAGCGCGCCAGTTCTTTTGGCTTGTGTTGCTAGACGCCTGGGCTTGAACAACAACACGCACCCCAACATTGTGGCGTCAATGATCAACACCACGATAGGTGGCGGGCCTTTGCTTCCAAAGCATCCGCAACTTGCATCGCCTGAAATCACCACGCTTACAAGAATGGCGACAAAAAGTGTCAGCACCAACGCGGCGATCGCGCGGCTGAATCGCGGCAGTAAAATCATGGCGGCAGCCAACGTGAATTCCATTGAAATTGTTCCGCGAAGTGCGATGTCAAAGAAGCGCGTCAAGTCCGCTTCCGCGCCCATGCCAACAATTTTGGCGATCCATGTGTAGACGCCGCGCACTTGTTTGGGCAGCAGCGCGGGCGTGCCGTCGAGCAATTTCACCAACGCACCGGTGAACAACCACGCGGGAACAATTGCGCGGCACATGATGGTTCCAAAGAGTGATCCTGTTCGCGCGGCAGAAGCACCGCTTGAAGAATTGTGTGAATCGCTAGTTGCATGATCAGATGATGGATTGGAAGTTGTCATTGTTGCTTTGTAGTTGCAAAAAGTGTAGATACAAGATCTGTCAGACGCGACATGTGAAAGCCATCAACGCACAGGCGCGCTGAAGTGTTCGCACGCTTCGCACAAGATATGCATGATCATTTGATGTGCCTCTTGAATGGCGCCGCCATCCACGCCATCAATCACAAGCGCATGCGTGAAGTGCGCCAACGCTGGACCGCCATCGCGGCCAAGAAGACCAAGCGTGGACATGTTCAGGCGCTTGGCCACTTCTAGAACGCGCAGCAAGTTGGGACTTTTGCCACTGGTGGAAAACACAACCAGCAAATCACCAGCGCGTCCAAGCGCCTCCAGTTGGCGCGCGAACACCTGTTCAAAGCCAAAATCATTGGCAATGCAGGTCAGCGCGGTTGGGTCGGCGCACAAACAAATAGCCCTCAGCGCGGCGCGATTTATTTTGTAGCGGCCGGTCAATTCCTCCGCCAAGTGCAGCGCCTCCGCGGCGGAACCACCATTGCCGCAAGTGAACACCGTTCCTCCAGCCTTCAGCGTGTTGGTCAGCAAATCAATCGCCGTGACCAGGCGCGCTTTCTGCGCGGCTAATACCTCAACGGCTTTGCGGCTTTCTGACAAACGCAGATCGATCATTGCGGAGTGGTCCATGTGTGCGCAATTCTACGGGGACTTTGACATTGCGTGTTCCGCATTCTCGCATCCAATGGCGTCGCTACGGCGAAGTGCAAGTTTGTAATTGTGCAAGGAAAGCTCACACATTTTATAGTGCGGAGCGCGGGCCAAACGCATCGCACTTGCTTTGGAAATATCTTGTGATTTGTATGAATGCCAACGCTCAACTTCAAGTGTAAAGTTGACCTACAGTTTGCCGCCTCCATGTCCACATTGAATCAACGAAGTGAAATGCCCGTCTCCGCCGAAGAATTGTCGGCGTGGCATTTTCGTGAAGGCGCGCTGACGCGCTTGATACCGCCGTGGGAAAATGCGCGGGTGATTCGCACTTCCGGTCCGCTTGCCAATGGCAGCCTGGTTGTGATTGAGTTGCGTAAAGGCCCCGTGAAAATTCACTGGCACGCCATTCATGACCGCGTGGAGCCGGGCAAAGGCTTTCGCGACACGCAGCAGAAGGGCCCGTTTCACAAATGGGTGCACGAGCATCGCTTTCAAGCGGTTGAATCTGGAAAGAGCACGCTGGAAGATTGCGTGAATTATCAAGAGCCATTTCCGCCGTTTGGCCGTTGGTTTGGCGCTGGATTTATTCGCGGCGAACTTGATAGGCAATTTCAATTTCGTCACGCGCGCACCTTCAATGATTTGCGCCGTGGCGCGGAAAGACCAAGTCGCTCCACCAAAACCGTGGCCATCAGCGGCGCCACTGGAATGGTGGGGCGCCAACTTGCTGGTTTCTTAAGTTGCGCCGGCGATAGTGTGCGGCGCATTGTTCGCACAACAAAAGGCGCGCGCGACGGCGATATTTTGTGGAATCAAACCAGCGGCG